>JANPCU010000328.1:0-2314 GCA_031431195.1 Planctomycetota bacterium
CCGGACGAGGCGATCACCCAGCCCGGCGACCTGTGGATTCTCGGCGAGCATCGGCTGCTCTGCGGCGACAGCAGAAAGCCCGCCGACCTCGACCTGCTCCTCGATGGCCAACCGATCCACCTCTGCAACACCGACCCTCCGTACAACGTGAAGGTCGAGCCACGCAGCAACAACGCCATCGCCGCTGGCCTCTCCTCGTTCCAGGGCACCACGCATCACCAGTCGATGGACGTGGCGCGGCATCCCGAGAAGTCCAAGCCGACGCAGAAGAAGCTGCGGGCCAAGGACCGCCCGCTGGCCAACGACTTCGTGTCGGACGAGGAGTTCGACCGTCTGCTCGACGCCTGGTTCGGCAACATCGCCCGCGTGCTGGTGCCGGGCCGTGGGTTCTACATCTGGGGCGGGTACGCGAACCTCGGCAACTACCCGCCGTTCCTCAAGAAGCATGGCCTGTACTTCAGCCAGAGCATCGTCTGGGACAAGCAGCATCCCGTTTTGACAAGGAAAGATTTTATGGGCGCTTTCGAGCTCGCGTTCTACGGCTGGAAGGAGGGGGCTGCCCACCAGTATCTCGGCCCGAACAATGCGACCGACCTGTGGCATGTGAAGAAGGTGAACCCACAGAGCATGGTGCATCTGACCGAGAAGCCGGTCGAACTCGCCGTGCGGGCGCTGCAGTACTCCTCCCACACCGGCGAGAATGTCCTCGACCTCTTCGGCGGCAGCGGCTCAACATTAATCGCCGCCCAGCAGACCGGTCGCCGGGCGTTCCTGATGGAACTCGACGGACTGTATTGCGATGTGATCGTCCAACGCTACGAGCAGTTCACGGGGCAGAAGGCGGAGCGTGTTTCGGCTACGACAGTCGCCGCGTGAACGTCCACGTTGTCCACGTCGCGAACGAGGTCCGACGTGGACCGTTCCTCCCCACCCACGAGAAAACGCCCGCACGGTGGAACGTGGGGCGTCGGTGGGGTGAACCCGGAGTCAAAGGTCAGTTGCCGGGGCTGTAGATCGTCCCGCAGGTCTCGCAGCGGACGAACTCGTCGTCGAGCCATACGAGAAGGTCAGCATCCGCTTCACCGCAGTCGGGACACGGGAACGCGACTTCGTTCATCGTGTCGCCGACTGGCGGGTCGAGGCGGTCGGCGATGGCCAGCAGGATCTCCACCAAGTCGTCGGCATCGATATCCCGCGAACGGTGGCCGTCAGCGATTGCCTTCTGGACGGAGGCGGTCACTTCGCGGATGGCGTCGGCCAATTGGTCGGTCGGGTTCGTCATCATCGTCTCCTATTGCTTGAGGGCGAACTGGCCCCGGTCGACCTTAGTGAACCTCGCGTCGGTGCCCTTCTTCTGCATCTCGCGCAGGATCGCGCTGTAGAGAGTCTGCGCTGGGGTCGCTCCGCCGGGGCTGGTCCAATAGCCCTGGGTGGCCATCGCCTCGATCATCGCCTTGGTCGTCATCGGGGTTCCCGATTCGGTCAAGACTTTGAGCGCCGCGTCGAGCTGGCTGAGCTTGCCATCGGCCTTTGGGGCCTTCGGCGTCTTGGTCGGAGCGGCGGCCTTCGCAGGGGCCGAGGGCTTGGCAGCTTTCGCTGCGGCCTTCGTGCTGGTGGCTTTCTTTGTGGTCTTCGGGTTCGTCTTCTGGGCAGGCATGGTGGCATCTCTTTCAGACAGGGGTTCGAAGGAAAGGGCCTCGACCACAACGGTCGGGGCCCAGGAAGTGTCGTGATTGCGGCAGGCTCGAAACGTGCGTATCGAGCCATCGGGGGCGGTGAACTCGACCTGCTGTTGAGGCTGGTCGATCCGGACCAAGGCCCGGCATTCGTTGACCATCAGCAGCTTGCCGGTGATGTCGAGGTCGGGTTGCCGGAACCGCGTTCCCGGCGGGAGCTGGTTCAAGGGGCGTTTCATCGCGGGGCCTTAACAGGGGAACCCGAGTTCGCGGGACTCGTCTTCGCTAACGATCCCCATCGCGAACGCGGCATACACCGCGTACCGGAGGGCGTCATGCATCTGCTCGGCGTGGCCCCAATCGACCTTCGGTCGTTGAGGGATCTCGGTGGCTGCGGCCTGCATCCGCGTGAGTAAGACGGTCAAGGTCTTTGCGTGTTTTTCGGCTTCCAATCGGGCGTTCATGGTTTGGTCTCGCGTCGTGGATTCGAAGGTCGCATCGCTGTCGCGACGTGACATGAGTTACCTCGACTGCGGAATGACATCCAGTCGAATGCGAGCCTATTTCTCAGGAAATCAACAGGTTTCTCCCATGTCCGATGACCCCCGCATCAACCCGCTGGCACTCTCGATCCCCGA
>JANPCU010000329.1:0-1851 GCA_031431195.1 Planctomycetota bacterium
GCAGTACTCCTCCCGCACCGGCGAAAACGTCCTCGACCTCTTCGGCGGCAGCGGTTCAACGCTAATCGCCGCCCAGCAGACCGGCCGCCGCGCGTTCCTGATGGAACTCGACACGCTGTATTGCGATGTGATTGTCCAGCGCTACGAACAGTTCACCGGACTCAAAGCAGCGCGAGTGTCCCTCTCAACGGTTGCCACGTGAACGTCCACGATGGCCCAGATCGCGAACGAGTTTCGATGTGGACCGTTCCTCCCGACCCACGAGAAAACGCCCGCACGGTGGAACGTGGGGCGTCGTCCGGGGCGAACCCGGAATCGAAGATCAGTTGCCGGGAGCGTAGATCGTCCCGCAGGTGCTGCACCGGACGAACTCGTCGTCTTGCCAGACTAAGCGATCCGCATCTGCTTCGCCGCATTCGGGACATTTGAAAGCGACATCGTTTGTTGTCTCCCGGACTGGCGAGTCGAGGCGGTCTACGATTGCCAGCAGCACCTCGACCAAATCGTCGGCGTCGATCATCCGCGAGCGGTGGCCGTCGTCGATCGCCTTCTGAACGGCGGCGGTTACTTTGCGGATGGCGTCGGCCAGTTGATGGGTGGTGTTCGTCATGGTCGGCTCCTATTGCTTGAGCGTGAATTGGCCTCGGTCGACCTTGGTGAATCGCGAGTCGGCTCCCTTCTTCTGCAGCTCGCGGAGAATTGCGGAGTACAGAGTCTGCGCTGGCGTGGCTCCACCGGGGCTGGTCCAGTAGCCCTTGGTGGCCATCGCTTCGATCATCGCCTTGGTGGTCATCGGCGTACCGGACTCGGTGAGAACCTTGACCGCCGCATCGAGCTGGCTGAGCTTGCCATCGGGCTTCGGCGTCTTGGTCGGAGCGGCGACCTTCGCAGGTGCCGTGGGCTTGGCAGCCTTCGCTGCGGCCTTCGTGGCGGGGGCCTTCTTAGTGGACTTGGGAGCGGTCTTCTTTGCGGACATGGTGGCATCTCTTTCAGACAGGGGTTCAAAGGAAAGGGCCTCGACCAACACGGTCGGGGCCCAGGAAGTGTCGTGATTGCGGCAGGCTCGGAACGTTCGTGTCGAGCCATCGGGGGCGGTGAACTCGACCAGCTGTTGCGGCTGGTCGATCCGGACCCACGCCCGGCATGCGTTGACCATCAGTAGTGTGCCGGTGATGTCGAGGTCGGGTTGGCGGAACCGCGTTCCGGGCGGGAGTTGGTTCAGGGGGCGTTGCATCGGGCGGCCTCAGATCAGGTTCATCGCGGCGGAGACCTCGAACGTGTAAGTCTGGAGCCAGCGGTTGACCGTGCGTTTGGCCTCGCGGCGACCTCCCTTGCGTTGGGCGATCTCGTGAGTCGCCAGCACCTCGCCATCGGCATCCATCAGGACCAGCGTGTTGGCCACGCGGTCGACCGTGCAGAACTTCGAATCGTGTGTGTCGTTCATCATGCTCTCCGTTCGTGTTAGCAGGGGAACCCGAGCTTTGCGGACTCTTCTTCGCTGACGATCCCCATCGCGAACGCGGCGTACACCGTGTACTTCAGGGCGTCGTGCATCTGTTCGGCGTGGCCCCAATCGACCTTCGGTCGTTGAGGGGTTTCACTCGCTGCGGCCTGCATCCGGGTGAGCAAGGCGGTCAGGGTCTTCGCATGTTTCTCGGTGGCCAATCGGGCACTCATGGTTTGGTCTCGCGTCGTGGTTTCGAAGGTCGTATCGCTGTCGCGACGTGACATGAGTTACCTCGACTGCGGAATGACATCCAGTCGAATGCGAGCCTATTTCTCAGGAAATCAACAGGTTTCTCCCATGTCCGATGACCCCCGCATCAACCCGCTGGCACTCTCGATCCCCGA
>JANPCU010000330.1:0-8703 GCA_031431195.1 Planctomycetota bacterium
TGCCATCATGGCTGTGACCGATCCCGCGCCGATCTTGATCGACCTAGTGCCTCCCACGATCGCGCTGGTTCGTGGGGGAGAACTGGCGATCCCCGTCAAACTCTGGCGACAAGCAGGCTATGTCGAACCGGTCGAATTTCAATGTGAGTTCGCTCCACAGGGGATCGGACTTCCCCCCGCTGAAACGATCCCTGGGGCAGCAACCGAGGCCACGCTGCGAATCACCGCCGAGCAGAATGCTCCACTGGGCATTGGTCCGCTCTTCGTGCGGGCGTCGACCCTGCCGCCAGGGAGTGGCGAACTCGGCGCGGGACGAGTGATGGTGTCTTCGGAGATCATCACAATTACTGTGGTGGATTCCTTCGTGGAGTTGACGAGCCAGCCCGTCAGCATCCGGCGCGGCGCAAAGGGCCGCTTTTCGTTTTCGATCACTCACAAAACTCCCTTCGAGGGCCCAGCCACCGGGCGGCTGCTCGGGTTACCCAAGGGCGTTCGGGTACTCGAACCGCTCCCGGTCGTCACGAAGAACTCGATGGAAATTGTGTTCGAGATCGAAGCCACCGACGAGGCACTTCTGGGTGCTGTAAACGGTATCGGCTGCGAACTCGTCATTCATGCCGCAGGCCAGGAGATTCGGCAGCGGGCCGGAAACGGCACGCTCCGGATCGATCCCAAGCTGTAGGAAGCACACGGTATGAATCCGCTCAACAGTCTCTCGATCCACGCCAGACGTGCGGCGATGTGGTCCATTTGGCTCATCCTCAGGCTCACTTCAGCGATTGCTGC
This sequence comes from Planctomycetota bacterium, assembly GCA_031431195.1. GTDB lineage: Bacteria > Planctomycetota > Planctomycetia > Planctomycetales > Planctomycetaceae > TH-plancto1. Next base: position 787 of record JANPCU010000330.1, read on the forward strand.
GGAGGATGAGACGGCATCTGTCTCGGCCTCACCGAGCTTTCGTAGTGATGTGATGCCAGTCTTCTTTCGAGCGGGCTGCAATGCGGGCACCTGCCACGGATCGGCTCGGGGCAAGGACGGCTTCATGTTGTCGCTGTTTGGGTATGACGCCCGAGGCGACTATGAACGCGTCGTCCAGGAAATGCCGGGACGCCGCGTCAATGCCGCGGTGCCCGAGCAGAGCTTGCTCTTGCTCAAGGCGATCGGCGGCGTGCCCCACACCGGCGGCAAACTCTTCGACCGTGACAGCGAGTATTACAAAACACTCTTGCGCTGGATCGAGGAGGGCACTCCGGACGACGCGACCACCGTGCCCGACACCGTGGGCATCGCACTCTCTCAGGTGAGCCTCGAGTTCGAGCAGGCTGGCCAAACGGTATCACTCCAGGTCACTGCCACATACAGCGATGGCTCATCGCGAGACGTGACCAGTCTGGCACGCTTCTTTTCGAATAACCCCAGCGTCGCGGCCATCGACGCCGACGGTCATGTCAAGTCTGCCGGGCCGGGAGACACGAACGTCTTCGCCCGCTTCAGCCGCTTCACGGTCGGAGCCGAGACCATCGTGCTGCCACCGGCCGCAGGGTTCGTCTGGCCAAATCCACCGGCGAACAATTTCATCGATACGCTCGTGTTCGACAGGCTTCAGAAACTGCGGATCATCCCCTCGGACATCTGCGATGACGAGACTTTTTTGCGACGTGTGACGCTCGACTTGGGGGCGCGGCCACCCACCGAGGCGGAATATCAAGACTTCATGGCCGACACGGCATCGAATAAACGGTCGAAAAAGATCGACGAGTTGCTCGCCTCCGACAACTTCGCCGATTACTGGGCGGCGCTCTGGGCTGAGCAACTCCGCGTGATGGGGGGCAACTACTCCCCCGATGCCACGCACATCAAGGCCGCCGACCAGTACGCGAAATGGATCAGAACTCAGTTCCGTACCAGCCGGCCCCTGAACGAGTTTGTCGCCGAGATGGTGTCCGCATCCGGCAGTAACATCAGCCATGGCCCCGTGAATCTGTACACGATGTTGGTCCACGCTCCCCACGTTCAAGCGAAGCCGCTGGCGGCGGACTTCTCACAGGTGTTTCTCGGCGTGCAGATCCAATGTGCCGAGTGCCACAATCATCCCTTCGACCGCTGGACGCAGGATGACTACTACGGCTTCGTCAGCTTCTTCACCGGCATTCAGCGAAAGCCCGGCGTTGAACCTCGGGAGAAACGGATCTATTGGGACGAGAAATCGAGTCCCGCGGTCAATCCCGTCGATGGACAGGGAAAGCCCGCCAAAGTGCTGGGGGCCATCGAGCCCGTCGGCGTGACGGGTGATCCTCGAGCCGCATTGGCCGCATGGCTTACCTCGCCGGACAACGAGCTATTTTCTAAGAACCTCGCAAACCGTATCTGGGCTCAACTGCTGGGGCGTGGAGTCATCGACCCGATCGACGACATACGCGTGAGTAACCCTGCGGTGAACGCCCCGCTCCTCGATGCCCTGTCGAAGCGGCTGGTCGAGTCGAAGTTCGACCTGCGTAGTCTGGTCCGCGACATCTGCCACTCGCGCGTGTATCAAATGTCGACGATGCCCACATCGAGCAATGTCCGGGATACGCGGCAGTTCTCGCACGCTCATCTCCGGCGATTGCGGGCCGACGTGCTGCTCGATTCGGTCGTGGCCGTCACGGGTGTGCCACGTCCACTGAACTACTGGCCCCCAGGCACGCGCGCCATTGACTACTATCCTCGCTCCTCCGGCGGGACCGAGGGACCAAATCCCGGTGACCCATTTTTTGCGACCTTCGGACGTTCGACCCGAGGCACCATCTGTGCCTGCGAGACGAAGACAGAACCGACTCTCTCACAAGTGATGCACCTGTCCGTCGGTGATACGGTTCGAGATCGCATCTCCGCCAGTCCCCTGGTCGAGAGGCTATTGGAGGCCCAGACACCCCCTGAAGAGATCATTGAACAACTCTTCATTCGCACGCTCAGCCGTCGTCCGACAACCTCCGAGAGAACGGAGCTGCGCGAGATTGTTGGGGACGCCGTTCAGGATCGGCTCGTGTATGAAGACATCTTCTGGGGCCTGTTGAACTCGACCGAGTTTGCGTTCAATCATTGAGTTCGCACGGGGGCACTTTCTCCGACTGAGGCCGCACATGTTCCGATTTGCATTCCTTTCGCTGGTTGTCACGCTGTTGTCTGCTGCCGTTTCCGTTCGCGGAGACGACGCGATGCCAGTCACCTATGACGATCACATCGCTCCGATTTTCAAACGCCATTGCTTTCAATGTCATGGGGAGTCGAAGCAAGAAGCGGGATTAAATCTGGCGAGCTACGCGGCAGCAGTCAAAGGGGGCAGCGGCGGCGCGGTCATTGTATCTGGCCGATCAAGCATGAGCCGTCTCTTTCAAGTGATCACGGCAGAAGACGCCGCCGAAAGGATGCCTCCGGAGAATGAACCGCTACCCGCCGAGCAGTTCGCGTTGGTGAAAGCCTGGATTGATACCGGTCTGCGACAGAATGCGGGCAGCGCTGGGGTTCCGACTCGCACGTTGAGCTTCACCCCCTCGGTGACCCTTCCGGGTGATGGCCCTCCGCCGATGCCGGAGAATTTGCCCGCAGTCGAGCGCACGAAGACAGCCCGTCCGTTCCCGATTCTCGCGCTCGCCGCCAGCCCTCGCGCCCCATTGGTGGCGGTCGCGGGCTATGAACGCGTGGACTTTATCGACCCGGAAACTCGGGACAGCTTAGGGGCAGTTCCGTTTCCCGAGGGGGAGCCCCATGTCCTGCGTTTCAGTCGATCGGGAGCGGTACTGCTCGCGGCGGGTGGACGACCGGTGCAGAACGGTTTAGCGGTGTTATTCGATGTGAGGTCCGGTCAGCGAGTGGCTGAACTGGGCAACGAAACGGACGTGGTGATCGCGGCGGACATCTCAGCGGATGAACGCTTAGTCGCCATCGGCGGCCAGGGCCGAGTCGTCAAGGTCTTCTCGACGATCAATAGCGAGCTCCAACACTCCCTCGTGAAGCACACCGACTGGGTCACGGCGATTGCTTTCAGTCCCGACGGTCAGTTGCTGGCGAGTGGAGATCGGGTAGGAAATATCCACCTGTGGGACGCTGTCAGCGGCGGTGTCGTGTTGCCATTGTCCGAGCACAAGGCAGCTGTTAAGTCACTCGCCTGGCGTTCCGATAGCCAAGTGCTGGCATCCTGTGGGGAAGATGGTTCCATCGTGTGGTGGGATATTGCCAAGGGGTGGCCCGCGATTTCCAAAAGCGATGCGCATCCGCCGCAACGTCCCGCTGGGATCAACGCAAAAATCGCGAACGGAGTGCTCGACGCGTCCTTCAGTTCTCAGGGCGAACTCATCACCTGCGGTCGTGACCAGACCATTCGCGTCTGGTCCCCCGATGGGCTGCTGCTGCAGTCGCTCACGCTCGATGCCGAGGTGAAACCCACGGTCACCAATCTTCGAACTCGCACTCTGCCCTTACGAGCCGTGGTCACATTCGACGGCAAAACGATCGTCGCGGGTGACTCTGCTGGCAAACTTTATACTTGGCCCAGCGATACGAATCGAAAAAAATAGGTTCTCCATCCCTCAATCACAGCCAGACCGGTTGTGGCATGAGTTGTGAAACGGTCATTGAGATCGGCCCAGTGCCCTGTCCACGCTGATTTTCAGGGTTCCCCCGAATCGGGAGGGCCAGGCCAGTGCTGTGAACACGATCTCGGTGATTGTGGGGCACGTTTCCTACGTGCCCGTCGCCAACAGAGCGCCACAGCACGACAACCAGGCGGCGTTGTGGAAGTGTCTCAATATGCCATTCTCCCGGTCACGAGTACGTCAAAAACGTGCCCCACGCCCCACGTGATCGACCTCAATCCTGTTCACAGCATTGGAGCCAGGCTCCTGCCGAGCCGCTCGTGCCAGTTGGCATGCCCGCCCTCTGGCGAGGGCAGCTACGGGAGGTTATTACCCACCGCTTGCCTGAGCGTGGATGAGGCACTCGACGGGAATGTCCCTACGACCACCCATTCACGGGAAATCTGGATTGGCAAGATAGCGAACGGGACAGTGAGTCGTAGAATGTGCTGGTCGCCAAAAACGGGCACACGGCCCTTGATCGCGACCACGGGGAAACTCCAGCATGTCGAATGCCGCCCAGCTATCCGAACTCAAGACTCAGATCCGTGAACAGGCCCACGCCGCCCGGAAAGACCAGCCAGACAAGGACGGAGTCAGCCAGATCATTATCGATCGCTTTATGCAGCTGCCCGAGTATCAGTCGGCGAAGTCCGTGATGTTCTACGTCGATGTCCGGACTGAAGTCCGGACGCGGCAGGCCCTGCCTGCGGCACTGGCGAGCGGTAAGCGAATCGTGATCCCGTACTGTGTGGACGGTGAACTGGAGCTGTTCCAGCTGGAGTCGATGGACGAACTGGAACTGGGGATGTATCGCATCCTGGAACCGAAGGCGGAACTGCGAGGGATTGCGGCCAAGAAGACACCGGTCGAGGAACTCGACCTGATTATGGTTCCCGGCGTCGCTTTCGATCGCCGCGGAGGGCGGACCGGCCATGGCAAGGGTTACTACGACAAGCTCCTGGAGCATGCCCTCTCGAAGACCCCGCTAGTCGCATTAGCCTTCGAGTGCCAGTTGTTTGCGGAGATCCCGATGCAGGATCACGATATTTACATGGACAAGGTCGTGACCGAAGCGGCGACCTACGACGGGTTGGGACGCGGCAAGTAGATCGGTATACATTCCGTTTTGAGGGGCTCAATGCAAATAGGGCGTCGAAAAATCGACGCCCTATTGGTTGATTGTATCGTGAATTTCGCACAGCGAGCCTGGATCAGGTGCCCGGCAGTCAATGTGAGCTGGCCAGATACAGGCTACTCAAGCACAAGCGGTGCAAATGGGCTGGTACGGAACATCTTTTCCGCAATGACCTTCTTGTCAGCATCGGTTTTTGCACCGGCGTACAGGAGGCGCAGCTTCTTGATCTTCACCTTGCGAGTTCGCTGGCGAGCCAATTCACGCTGACGTTCGATTCGACCCATGGTCAGTCACACTACCCACTTCGGACGGATTCGCCTGCAACAACCCCAACGGTTTTAGGAAGCGATTGACTAAGATATCGGTTCAGTGGCGAGATGTCAAATGGAGCGAGAGGGCCAGCTTCACGCGCGGTGTGTGCGTCGGCAAAGTCGGTACGACAGACAATCCTGTCTGTCGCACGCTCTCACAGGCCACGTTTTCTCCGTGATCGTGGGGCAGGCCAGATTACCGACCCCCCAGACCGACTTTTCAGATGTACACACCTTCTCGCTTCTCGCGTACCATGGGTCGTTTGACGTTTCCGTCCTCGCCAACGTATCCTGACTCTAACGATGTGCGTTCTCTGGACGCGGACGCGAAACGGATCGCAAGATCTATCAACTCCAGCAAGGAATCACCCCATGAAGCGGCTTTGTGTTTGGATCGTAGCGGGCGTGGCCGCACTGGGACTAGGACAGCGAATTATGGCCGAGGACATCAAGCTCGAAGTCGGGGCCGCAGCTCCCGAATTCACCTCGAAGGACGATGCGGGCCTGGACTGGAAGTCCGCCGATCACTTTGGCAAGAAGATCGTCGTGGTCTACTTCTACCCCGCTGATCTGACCGGCGGCTGCACCAAGCAAGCGTGTGGTTTCCGTGACGACATGGCGAAGCTGCAAAGCGACGGCGTCGAAGTGGTCGGCGTCAGCGGCGATTCGGTCGCGAATCACCAGATTTTCAAGAAGGACAAGGGGCTGAACTTCACGCTACTGGCCGATGAGACCGGCGAAGTCGCCACCAAGTTTGGCGTGCCCGTCGAGATTGCCGAGAAGGTTGCCAAGGTCAAAACCAGCGATGGCCAGGAAATCTCTCTGACCCGCCAAGCGACCGCCAAGCGTTGGACGTTCATCGTCGGCAAGGACGGCAAGATCGCCTATAAGAACCCGATGGTCGCACCCGCAGAAGACAGCCAGACGATCGCTGCGGAGATTGCGAAGTTGAAGTAACCGGTGCGGGGGGCTGTTCCGCCACTTCACATGGGATCGACACTGGACGGATGGTGCCATCGACCTCAGCGTGCTCTCCCTGCTGGGGTGTTGTGCCTAGAGCGGCTTCATAGTGAGTCTTCAGTCAAACACGAGGAAGCCGGGGGAATTGGAACACGAATCTCCACTGATCCGATGCCGACTATACTTCACGCGGGGATAAATGAGACATTCCGGCGAGCGTCCGGCGTGAGCCGGATGGTGCTTCTGGGACTCGCGGCAGAACCGGGGGGCTGACACCGCCCCGCTCGCTAAAACGTATCATGGGGCGCCGCGCGAGGTACAAAGGGAACATCACGACTCCACGTGATCTGCTCAGGCGCATCTGGTTCACGGTTGTCTCACGGGCCAGCGACTAAACCACGGCGAGTTCGCAGCCGACAAGCGTCCGCACGAGCTTCGTGAGCTCTCGCGGACTGAACGGCTTTCCAATTAACGCGGAGATTCGCAGATCTCGTACAAGCATCTTGTCGGACAGCTCATATCCCTTCGAAGTCAGCATAATTATGGGCACCGGCTCGAATCGGTCATCGTTGCGAATCCGTCGGCATAGCTGCAGTCCGTCCATCCCGCCTGGCATTTGGCAATCGGTGATGATGAGATCGGGTGGCTGGCGGCGGATGGCGTCCAGAGCCAACTCGGCGCTCGGATAGGTTTCGACGTCGAACCCCGCTTTGCGGAGGGTCATATCGAGTGTGCAAGTGATGTGAGCATGATCGTCACAAGCGATAATGCGGGGCAGAGACAGTGGAGGCATCGTGTTCTCCCGAGGATCGAAGACTTCACTGGGAACAGTATCTCATCCGGATCAAGTGGGGAGCGGAGAGCAGTACAGGTTGAAGAATTATGGAACTTTCCAGAGTCTGGCGAGGTGTTCGACTGTCAAATGGGATAGGCCGCAAGCTCTGATTATTCCATGCGATTGCATTATCCCTGACCAGCCTATTGGAGGACGCGGCCAGGGAAACTCAGCCCCCTCTCCCCCGCGAGCGACCTGACTTTCGCGTGTTGCGGGGGGGGGCCACACCGCTCGGTAGCTGCCCCGCGCCAGAGGGCGGGCACGCGAGCCAATTCGCCCACATTCTGGCGGACGTGACTACGGCCAAACATCTCATTTCTGGACGGGCGAAGTTTGAAACGCAGAGAACACAGCGCAGCCCAGCTGCTATTGTCGAGACACAGGAATGAGGTCACGGACGATTCCTCGTCAATGTCATGCTCCCCCTTCGCGTCCATGGCGATCTTGGTGTTCCCGATTCTGAAGGCCTTAAGGAACGGGAACTGAACCCCAAGGCCGCGAAGGACGCGAAGGAGAGACGGAGTGAGAGAGCCTTATCGGCGGGCGGCACAAGAGGCCACTGCATTGCAGAGCATTTTCAACCACTTGTCTAAAGAGGACGCGCTGGTTCTTGGTCATGAATCCGGAGATTCTCAAACCGACAGCACCTCAGTCTGCCACTGCCCGCTTTTGTAATCCACACACCAAACAGAGAATCCTGTTGGCGTTTTGATGAACCTCGATTCTGAATCTGCTCTAATATCGTGTTCATTTCCACCTTCTGGGCCCAGCCCTGTTCGTCACAAGTTCGTCCCGCATGGATGTCCATCTGGTCTTCAGTCCCGTCTGGTCGTGGCCACTGGTGGTACTTGCCGCCGTGGGACTGTACGGACTGGTGCTGTGGACGTACCCGCCGCGAATTCGGGCTTTCTCGCCTGGCAAGCGGCGGTTGCTGCTCGGACTGAGACTATTAGGGGCGACTGTCCTGCTGTTCGCGAT
>JANPCU010000331.1:0-4972 GCA_031431195.1 Planctomycetota bacterium
GCACTGTCGCGAAAGTCCGAATGAATGGGCAAATCAAAGGGAAGCCCGAGCAGGAACAGCTCGCGGCTTTCCTGCTCCCTCCGCGAGAATCGACTGCCAAGTAGTGATTCGACTTACCTGATGTCCCACCCTACGACAAGCTACAACCCAAATTGCAGCTCGGCCAATCTGCGGTAATACGCACTGGTTTGCATCAGGTCCGCGTGTGCCCCCATCGCGGTGACTTGCCCGTTCTCCAGAATCAAGACGCGGTCGGCGCGGCGGAGCGTACTCAGGCGATTCGAGACGACAATCGAGGTCCGCCCCTGCATGGCCGATTCGAGGGCCTCGCGGATTTCGTGTTCGGTCTCGGGGTCGACGGAGGCAGTCGCGTCGTCGAACAGCAACATCGGTGGGTCGAGAAGCAACGCCCGCGCGATCGACAGGCGTTGCCGCTGCCCGCCCGAGAGGTTCGCTCCGTGTTCACCGACAACAGTGTCGTACCGCTCGGGCATCTCTTCGATGAACCGATCCGCACACGCGATCCGCGCCGCTCGTGCGATCTCCTCATCCGTCGCATCGGGTCGACCGAACGCGATGTTCGCTGCGACCGTGTGACTGAACAGGAACGCCTCTTGAAACACCAACCCGATGTTCCGGCGTAGCGAGTCGATTTCCATCGCCCGCACATCGTGACCATCCACGCGGATCGTCCCCTGATCCACATCGTAGAACCGCATGATGAGGCTCAGCAGCGTGCTCTTGCCGGAACCGGTCTCCCCCGTGATGGCCAGACATTCCCCCGGTCGGATCGAGAACGACACGTCCCGCAGGACCGGACTCTCGGGCTTGTAACCGAACGTCACATGGTCGAAGGCGATCTCCCCTCTCGCCCGTGGCAAGCTCACGGCACCCGGTGGACTGACGATCTTCACCGGCGAGTCGAGTACCTCGAACACCCGCTGCGCCCCGACCAGACTTGCCTGAATCGTGTTCGCCACAGCTGTGATCTGACCGACCTGGTTGGCGAACTCGTGCAGCAGATTCGCGAACACGAACAGCCCCGACCCGAGGGCCATCTCGCCCTGGATCACCAACCAACCGCCGTACCCGATCAAGATCAGCATGTTGATCTGGGTGAGGAACCCGATCGTCGGCTGCCACGTACTGAGCAGGCGGAAGATCGATTCCTTCTCGTCCTGAATGGCGTCGTTGGCTTGCCGGAAGCGCTCGATCTCCTCGGGCTCGCGAGCGAAGCCTTTGACGACGTGGATGCCCTGCAAGTTCTCGACGAGCGTTCTCACCATCGCATCGCCGAGTTCGCTGGCCCGCCGATAAGCCGGTTGCACAATTCGAGAGAACCGACTGGCCCCGAACCACAACAGCGGAGTCGTACACAGGCACACCACCGTCAGTGGCACATGTACACGCAACATATAAGCGAGATACACCGCCAGCGTCAGCAGCACCGACAGCACCTTGATGATGACCCCGTCGACGAAGCTGCGGACCGAGTTCACGTCCCCCGCCGCGCGGTTGATGATCGAGCTGCTCTCGCCGGAATCGTAGAAGTGGAAGTTGAGCCGTTGCAGCTTGGCATACACATCGGACCTCAACCGCAGCAAGATCCGCTGCGTCAGCCGAGCCGCAGCCAGAGCTGCGAAATACCTCAGCAGCGCTGTCAGCAACCCCGACACCATCACCGCCGCCGCGATGGCAATGACGACCTGCATGGGAGTCCAATTCGTCGGCGGCTGGAGGCCCATCGGCCAAGTCGGCGCGGCACTGCCCGGCTCAATCACCGACCGAATGTAATCAATCCCGAGCCCCGTCAGTCCCAGCCCACTGAGCGTCAGCGTCACCAGCCCGAGGTGCATCGCAATCATCTCGAAGCACCCCCGCCGGTACTCGAACCCAATCGCAATCAACCGGCGCAGCAGCGTCCAGTTCGACGGCGGCGAGGCACCTGATTGCAAGGAGGCAGGGGGGGAGGAAGCGGACACCAGCGACACCAAAGACAACGGAAGTTTACACCCGAATGATAGTGGGGAATCAGGAAGGCGTCATGCGGGATTGCGTGAAAGGAGTGGAGATGAGATTCATGATGGAATCAGGACACGGAATCGGAACGGAGATCATCGGATCCTCATCTGTCTTATCCGTGTTTCATCCGTGTTCTTCTGTGGCTCCCCTTTGCCTGTCGCTTGTTGACCAGAATACAATCAGGAAGATCAGCCACGGACAGACACGGATGGAACACGGAATAGGAGAGTAAGACATGGATCTGGCACACAAAGACATCACCGAGCAGATCATTGGGGCTGCGTTCGAAGTTCACCGGGAGTTGGGGTATGGCTTTCTGGAGAAGGTGTATCAGCGAGCGATGAATGTTGAATTGGAGTTGCGTGGACTGAGCGCCGAGATCGAGGCTGAGATTGTGGTGCGATACAAGGGGCAAGTGGTGGGCGACTACCGGGCTGACATTCTCGTGAATGGCTGTGTCCTGGTAGAACTCAAGGTCGCTCCCGCATTGGATTCCCGCGATGAGGCTCAACTCTTGAATGAACTCAAGGCCACAGGAGTCAAGGTGGGACTGCTCATCAATTTCGGCAGGCAACGAGCTGATTTCAAGCGTCTGGTGTTCTGATGAATTTCGAGACGGAATGAAAATCAGCCACGGACAAACACGGATGGAACACGGAATGAAGCAGATCAGGGGACGTGAGACTTCCGCGAATCGCTCTTCTGAATCCGTGTTTCATCCGTGTCCGTCCGTGGCTGATCTTCCTTGTTATCAACCGCTATCGTTCGTCGGGCAGAGGGAGACATGGTGGGGTGGCGGGGTCAGGAGGCTTTGCGGATGGCCCCGGCGCGAGGAGACATCAGGGGAGTAGCCCTTGTTGCCGCTTTTGGGCGACAGGCACCAGAGGGTGCCACGGTGTGAACCTACGATGCCAGAACCTCCTGTGGCCAAGCCACCCCGGTAGATTCCAAAGCGAATCAACCGGGGCCACCCTGCCTTTTGCCGTCAGAACTCTGACGAGTTCTGCGACGAAGCGGGCGCCTCAGGAGACACCGGGGCATGACGCTCCGGTGTATCCAGGATCACGACGCACATCGGGTAGCACCGGTTGGCCCGCTCTGGGGTCTACCGGTGTGCCAACGGCATGGGAGGTTCGTTCAGCGAGAATTATCGCACTCACAACCTCCTGTGGCCAAGCCACCCCGGTAGATTCCAAAGCGAATCAACCGGGGCTACCCCGCTACCCCGCTGCTGAAGAATGACACATCACTTGCCACGATTTGTAACGGCAGTTGCCAAGAGAACTGCGTACTTGTCCTTTTCGATGATACCCACGAATTGTCGTCCGTCCGTTAACTCTGCGAGAAATGTAACGGTCTTTCGACGACCGAATAGGAGTACTGCACCGAGTGCTCCGAGCGGACCTGCAAGCAATGTGCCGATTGCAGCCGATGCCACGGCTCGACCTAAATCCACCTTATTGTCCTCTGTTACCTCTTGCACAGACTTCAACATCTTCGACAGATTTATGACGTAAACTCCGTGTTGGGTCATGGTGCAATCGCCAACTGTTCCGTTCGCTTGCCAAAGACCTTGAGTAATTTCCCCACCGATGACTTGAATTTCAGTCATGAAAAACACCTGTTGAGAGTGAAGCCGCGCCCATCCCCTCCAAGATTCGCTAGCGGGGTAGCACCGGTTGGCTCGCTTTGGAGCCTACTGGTGTGCCAGCGGCACAGAGGTTATCCCCGAGCGAACGCACGATACAAAAACTTCCTGTGGCAAAGCCACCCCGGTAGATTCCAAAGCGAATCAAACGGGGCTACCCCGCTCAAATCAGTCCTTCTCAGGGTTGTCGATTTCATCAGCTTGCATCCGGGCAGCCTCCTGATGCCAGCAATCTAGCATCCAAGCTGGTAGCTGATCATGTCGGTGGACTGCCACACGTGCATTAGCGTACGGGGCGTGTGGAGGCAGAACCGTGCGTACAAGGAGGTTATTAGCCGAGACTTCAATCGGAGCGACCAGATCAGGAGCCTGGGTAATGTTCTCTCGACTTTTGAGGTAGAGCGGTACAATCGTCTGCATACGTCCGTAATACCAGTACGGAATCACCAGCCCGCGATTCAGCGACCATTGAATGGCCCCAGCGACGGCACACATTTGTGCCACTGGGGGGGTATCTTTCAGGAAGGAGACCCGGTCCGCATTATCTCCCAAGATATGATCGTGCATCATCACAACCTCGGCCCCCTTGGGAATCGCCGGACAGTCAGGGATTGTGGGTGGCAGGGGAACTTCCGGTGCCGAGATTCTGGCACCCGCGTAGACCAACGCCCACGGTTGCTTGTCAGGATTGCGATTGGATTGAAAAGCCAGAAACAGGGGAGTTCCATACCGGGTCTGAAGTGAGCCAGCCGCGACATAAAGCTGTTCGTTCTCGAAGGTGTACCGACCCTGCTGAATACTCCAAGGCACGTGAACGGCCAGGTACTTCTCTAGTGAGAACAGATTGAGCCCCCACTCCTCGTGCAGGGCATCCGCAGCCAGACGCTCAATCACACTTGCGGGTATGTAGGCAAAGGTTCGGAGCGGGACCACGGCCTTGGAAGTGCTGAGATTCCCCAACTGACGCAGGAGTTCTTCTTTCGACACCATGAATTCGATTCTCCAGTTCACGTAGGGCAGGGAGGCCCAGACATCGATGGGTAGCACCAGCGGCTCGCTTTTGCGCCCTCGTTCCCAAGCTCCGGCTTGGAAACGCCTATCCTCGAAGCTCTGCTTCGCCCGCGTGCCTGAAGACTCACTCTACTGCCAGTCGGTCACGATCTCAATCAGGCTTGGCTGCCGCGCGTAGTTCCTCGCACTCGACCAGCGCCAGTGGAGCGGGTCGTCGACGAAACCTCGCATGACAGGGTTATTGTGGATGTACTCGATCTTCTGCCACATCATCTCGTCGCTCTGGATCTG
>JANPCU010000332.1:0-2667 GCA_031431195.1 Planctomycetota bacterium
CGGGTGGTGATCCATCTAACGTGGGTAACATATGGATTGTAAACGCAGTGCGGCGGGTAGGACGCTGCTTTTGTGGGTATTTCCTTCTCGGCGTCCTCCGCGCCCTCTGGTGCGTGATGCCGCTTGTGGAATCTTGTCAGATGAGAGGAGCTGACCTTGGGAATTGTTCGTTCGCCATGAAGCTGACCAGACGGCTGTCGGAGTGATCTGGCGGTCGGAGCCCTGGGAGGCGAAGGTGTCAGCCGTCATGCGAAAGCGTCCGTGTGGTTTCAGGGGGGCCGATTCGGCTTCGTGACGCAAAGTGAGAGTGGCCAGCCCGCCAGATGGGGTGCAGCCTGTGACTCGACTGTGAAGCAACGAACAGAGGCAGCGGCGGGACTCTCCGGGGTGAGAGGGGACAGCGGGCACCGAAAGATTCCACCGGAACATGAGAGACCCGGTTTCGTGAGCGGTCGGTCGTCGCTGGCCGTTCAACGGGTGATGGGAACCCATCACCATCGCGCGGCGGGATCGGGAGTCGGAGGGGTTCATCGTAGCGCGGAAGCGAGGTCAGGCGAGCGGCCAGTAGAAACCGATCCGCAGACTTCCGAAGTCTTCGGAAGTCTTTTGGGACGCGAAGTCTGGCCGCTCGCCTCACTCTCGTGGAGCGAAGGAACCCTGTCGGAGGGGTGTTTCCACAAGAAGAGGAGAGTGCCGCTGGGATGAGAATCCCACGACGGACGAGGCATCGATCAATGGTCGCGAGGAGCATCCGGAGCAACCGGAAGTGCGTCGCGGCGTGCGGTTCGTGCTGGCAGTCTCTCCACTGAGGTGGAAGCTGTGGCGAAAGGCCAAGCCGGAGCCGAAGTTTCGGTTTGACACTATGCTTATCTTTTAACACCGTACGACCGGATCTATCGGATGGACGTGTGTGTGTATCACAAAAGTAGGCAGCCATTCATGTCTGCCCCCTCTCCCCACGGGCGAGCAGACTCTTGGTGAGGACGCCGCTGTGGGGAGAGGGACGGGGTGAGGGGCCTAGAACGAGCGATGTGGCCCCCTCACCCCCCCTCTCCCCCGCAAAAAGTTCACTCCGAAGGCGGAGTCGATCGCGGGGGAGAGGGGGCCAGAAGGAGACCGCCTTTGGGCAAATGCACCCACCGCGACAAGACCCGCGTGGTGAACCTCAATGAGCCGTGCGAATCGGTTTCGTTCCTGGGCTTCACGTTCCGCTACGACCGCGACCTGCCAGGCCGCGACCATCGTGATCTGAACGTATTCCCATCGAAGACATCGCTCGCTCGGTTGCGTGAGAGCCGCCGCGAGAAGCTGTCTCACCATCCCGTGACTCGATCCCAACGCTGATCGCGTTGGTCAATCGGAAGCTGTGGGGCTGGAAGGCGTAGAGCATTTCAGAATGAGTCTTCAGTCAAACACGTGGGAACAGGGGGAATTGGAACACTAATCTCCGCCTATCTTCCCTAATCCAATGCAGAGCCAATCCTGCTCCGGATTAGTGTTTATCAGCGAAGATTAGTGTTCCGATCTCCTGACTGAACACAAAATCTGAATCAGCTCTAGTTCTCGCAGGGCGACCCCCGCGTCGCGTTTCGGGCGGTCAACCGCTACGTCGTCGACCCGCTGACGCAACACCTGCAACGTCGAAGTCAAAGACCCTTCCGCCCGCCGGAAGGCCAATCGTTCTACGCACATTTGCAGCGCCTCGGCCTGCGATTGTTGTAACGACCGTCAATGACCCCTTGTGCATGCCCTCGTCGAAACCTCCCGCGAAAGCCGGATGCGAGATATCCGCCCGTCCGGTTTGAAGAGGGAAGAGGCCCGCCGGAAGCGGCCTCTGCGACTCTACCGTGAAACATTTCCGGGGGCTGGATTGAGGCTTCACATTCGAGGTGATACGGTGGCAGGTCTATGTGGTGAACTCTGACAACCTTTCTGAATCACATCCTCCTTGGTGAACTTCCGACTGCTGCCACTTTTGTGAGGCACACACGTGCTGACTGGTGTGTGCGTCTGAAAAGTAGGCAGTGGCAAACAAACGCCAATGAGGCGGCAGCGCGATTTAACTCTGGCACTCTGTGAAAACGACTGGCAGTGACTCGACATGGAGAAAACCAAGAGTTGGTGAGCCGCGGAAGAACACAGATCAGAGATGAATCGGGGCGATGTCCATCTGTGGTTGAGCTTCTTGATCTGTGTTCATCTGTGGCTCCCTTTGAATCATGAGACACCGCGTGGAAGATCTGCCTATTTTTCTGATGCACGCACGTGCTGACTGTAGCTGTCCAATGTGCGTTGATTGCTGATGACAGGCTTGGGCCTGATCTGGTAGAGATCGTGGATGGAACGGACTTCACCACAGGATCTGACATCGGACGAGCTGCTGGCCTGGGTTCTGCGGTTGCTGGAGCGGCTGGAGGTTCGTGATCGGGAGCAGTCGCAGCTGATCGAGCGGCAGGCGAAGCGGATGGCGGAGTTGGAGCAGGAGGTCCGGCAGCTGCAGCAAAAGAATCCGACGAGCGGTTGGACGAGGCGTATTCATTGCGAGCGGAAGAGCAGCGGCGGGAAGCGGCTGCGCGGGGCGGCGAGTCTTCGAAGAGGAAGAGACAGAAATCCGCGCGACGCGGGCGGATTAATACGGCTCAGAAGTTGGCGCTGGCCACGCGGCAC
>JANPCU010000333.1:0-7473 GCA_031431195.1 Planctomycetota bacterium
GCCTTCGCAAGGTTGACCCCCGCGAGACCCAGGCACAATCGATCCGCCGCCGACCGCGCCTTCACAGGCTGGCCAGCCCGCGAAGGCGCTGAACACATGGAAACCTCTGAAGAATGTTTTGGGAACAGACAAGGCACGGAGAGAAAGAGCCGCACGAGGCTGTTGTGCCATGAGACCTGCGTCGCATCGCATTATACGGCGGGCAGGTGACCGAGTGAGCTTCGAACAGATTGGACTCGTCCCACTTTCTGTGGCGATCATAGCTCGATCGGGTGAGTGGCTTTCTCCGTGCTACCGTGGTAAATATCCGATCGTCTTATATTATTCTAGAGCATTTTCAGAATGAGTCTTCAGTCAAACACGTGGGATCAGGGAGAAGTGGAACACTAATCTCCGCTCATCTCCGCTCATCTTCGCTAATCCGATGCAGTGCAAATCCTGCTCCGGATTAGTGTTTATCAGCGAAGATTAGTGTTCCAACCTCCTGACTGAACACAAAGTCTGAATCTGCTCTCTCGCACACAGATCTCCCCTCCCGCTGACGGCACCGAGGTCCACTGGGTGCTGCTCAGCAGCCTGCCTATCACAACCGCGGAAGAGATCCTCCGCGTCATCGACTATTATTCCGCGCTATGGACGATCGAGAGTTGTTATTGCATAGAAATACTGGCATATATCTCGAAGTATTAAATGTCTGCCGGCATCATCGAAAGCATTATTATTCATGCGGACCGTTCCTCGCGAGAAGATTAGTAAGACTACGGCCAGTTTTAGAACAGATGTCACGCAGAGGCGCAGAGGGCGCAGAGACTAATACTCGCCAGTTCCTTCCTCCTCTGCGTCCCCTGCGCCTCTGCGTGACACCTTCTGAACAATTCACATTCAGATTTCCATCGTCGATGAATGAATCTGGCATCAGCGCCGTTCACGTCCCGCTTCCGCATCGACTGGGAGGAATTTACTTGGAGATAATACGCCGTGAATATATCGCTGTATAATGCGATACCGGACCATCGCCTGGCGCGTGTTATATCTGACGTACCTCGGTCGGGAGTGCCCGGAACTGCCGTGCGATGTGGTGTTCCCCGACCACTAATGAAAACCGGTCTGGTCAATCGTGATAAAATAGGTGTCCACTTCTCTCAAGTGACCCCCATCGGTGATGTGAGTGTCGGGGCTGATGAGAAACTGAAGCACGACATCTCGTATGCACTTGAGGGAAGTGGACACCAAATCGTGAAGAAACAACCGCCCCCGAACACGCCCCCGCTCCTCGCCGAACCCTCTGGACCGCCCTCCGCCGCATGACCGACTTCAGCCTCGCCTGGCTCGCCTTCCACGAAAATGGATTCGATGTGTAGAAAGGACGGACGAGGACGTCCGTCCTACGTCGCAGTATGGCCCGCGTAAAGTCTATGGTCTGATCCCCAGCGGAAAACACCGGTGGCAGGTGCGGGAAGTTGTCCCACATCCATCGGGCTTGACCACGTGACCAAAGTCACGCGCGTTCCCGGGTCGACCTCCACCGTTCATCAGAGGTTCACTCGGCCGAGGCATTGGGAGACTTGCGGGATCCGGCATCGTCGGTCAGGGCCACGGTATTCGCGTACAACCCCTGCACCCCGGTCAGCATCCACGAATCGGCATCATACGTGAACGTATCCGCGCTGGCGGTCGCTCCGCTGGGCGAATTGGCGAGGGGGCGGTGCTCGCGAGAGAGCATCAGGCTGGCCAGATCGTCGAGGTGGGTGATCGTGTCGCCGGGTTGGTTCGTCCTCCGCTGGAGCCGGACGGTTGTGACGAGCGCTCTGATGACGTACCGTCCACGATTCAATTGCACTCGCCTCGTCTAAACGTTCCGTGAAAGCCAGTCCATGAGCACCGACAACAAGCCGATCTCCAGCGGCCAGTGGATGGCATTGGCAGCTGCGATTCTGGGGTGGTTGTTCGACGGGTTCGAGATGGGGTTATTCCCACTGGTGATGAAGCCCGCGCTGCGAGATCTGCTATCGGGGGGCGGCACCATCGATCCGAAGACCCTTGAGCAGATGGTCGGGAAATGGGAAGGGATCATGCACGCGGGGTTCCTGATCGGGGCAGCGACCGGCGGCGTGCTGTTCGGGTGGCTGGGCGACCGGATCGGGCGCGTGCGGGCGATGTCACTGAGCGTGTTGACGTTTGCACTGTTTAGTGGGCTGTGTGGTCTGGGGAACTCGGCAGGGTTGGTGTTGTTTTTCCGGTTTGTGGCCTCGCTAGGCATGGGCGGTGAGTGGTCGCTGGGGGTTTCGCTCGTCATGGAATTGTGGCCGGGAAGGTCGCGGGCGTGGCTGGCTGGACTAATTGGTGCGGCCTCGAATGTGGGTTTCATCCTGATCGCACTCGTCAGTCTGGCGATGACACCGATGATCAAAACACTGGGCGATCTGATGCTCAGCACCGGGTTGAGTGCGGATGTCGTGACCAAGCTGACGCAGAATTCCGGCTGGCGGATGTTGATGCTGGTCGGGGCGTTTCCGGCCTTGCTCACGTTCTTCATTCGGTTGTTCGTGCCCGAGTCGCAGAAGTGGGAAGACGCTCAGACCAAGGGGGCGACCAGCAACTGGGCGGCGCGGGATTTGTGGGGCGTGGTCATTGGGTGTGTAGGTCCGCTGGGGATGGTGGTGGTCTATGCCATGGGCTACTCACTGCCAGCGCAGGTCGCGGCGATTGCGATTGGTCTGGCAGCTGCCTTTGTCGGGTACACCTATCCGGTGCGGAAGTATCTGGGGCGGTCCGAAGAGACCTCGACCAGCTCGGTGGCCAGTCCCGAAATCATGCGGCGGATGTACATCGGGGCGCTACTGGCCGGGGTCGCACTCGTGGGGACGTGGGGAGCGATTCAGCGCGCTCCGTCATGGGCCAACGACATTCGTAAGAATGAACTCAAGGCCGAGAACCCGAAGATCACCGATGCCGAAATGTCGCCCCATCTGACCGCCGCCCGGGCCCAGACTCAAATCGCGACTGGATTCGGAGCCATCATTGGCACGATCGTCGCAGCTGTCGTCGGAGACCAGGTCGGACGGCGCAAGACGTACGCGGTCTTGTGTGTGGGATCGCTCGGTTCCTTGTTGCTGTTCTTTCAGGGGAACAACAATTTCAACACGATGTTCCTGGCGACAGCGGTGTTGGCGGGAGGGCTGACGGCTTCGTTCTATGGGTGGTTGCCGTTGTATCTGCCGGAGTTGTTTCCGACCAAGGTCCGAGCTGTGGGGCAGGGGTTCTCGTTCAACTTTGGCCGCATCCTGGCCGGTGCGGGGTCGCTGTACATCGGCTACCTGATCACGGGTGATTCCACTCAGTCCGTCGGGCAATACCGGCTCGCTTGTTCGTGGTTGAGCGTGGTGTACCTCATCGGATTTGCCGCGATCTGGCTGGCCCCCGAGACCCAGGGCCAGCCACTGCCAGAGTAGCCTCGTGGGGCACGTTTTGTACGTGCCCGTAGCTCACGTCGCTCCGCGACTGAGATTTCGGAAGTTGGGGGATCGCCCGATTCAAGATCCACTCGCCAGCGGAATTCGAGTCGCGGAGCGACATCGCCGACACGCAGTGCGTCGAAACCCGTGTTCCGAACTCCCTCGGAATCTGGAGGATGTCCTGAACCTTGATTCCGATAACCATCTCACTGGAAGGACAATAGCCATGCACCATCATCAAATCCGCCAAGCAGCGTGCTGGACTCGGCAATCTATTGTCGCCGCACTGCTGATCATAATCCCCGTCGTGGCATCAACTACATCCCGAGCCGAAGACGCTCCGATCAAGGAGTTGATCCTCCCCGGCGAGGTTTTTGGGATCGAAGGTCGACCGGCGTTCATCTTCCTCCCCCCCGCAGACAAACGCACCACACCCCAGCCGTGGATCATGTACGGACCGACCCTGCCGGGCTATCCCGACTCGCATGAGAAATGGATGCACGAACAGTTTCTTGACGCCGGAGTCGCTGTCGCCGGGGTCGATGTCGGCGAAGGCTACGGCAGCCCCAAGAGCCAAGCTCTCTTCACAGCCTTCCATACAGAGATGACCGAGAAGCGAGGATACGCGAAGAAACCCTGCCTCCTCGGTCGCAGCCGTGGCGGACTGTGGGTCAGCAGCTGGGCCTGTGCGAATCCGGACAAGGTCGCGGGCATCGCGGGGATCTACCCGGTGTTTGATTTCCGCACCTACCCTGGTCTCGACAAGGCGGCCCCGGCGTATGGACTGACCCAGGAACAACTGGAGGCCAAGCTCCTGGAGCATAATCCGATCGAGAAGGTCTCCGTCCTGGCCCAGGCCAAGGTTCCGGCCCTCTTCATCCACGGCGACCAAGATACCGTCGTCCCCCTCCAGGAAAACTCCGCCGAATTCAAAGCCCGCTACAAAGCTGTTGGCGAAGAGCCCCTCGTCCAGCTCATCGTCGCCGCAGGCCAGGGCCACAACTTCTGGGAAGGCTTCTTCCGCTGCCAGCCGCTGATCGACTTCGCGATCGAAAAGGCCAAGCTCGGTGCGAAGCCGTAATCACCATACAGAAAAAATGGCCGCTCGGGGACTCGAACCCCGACACCTTTCGGCACCAGATCCTAAGTCGAGGTTCGGATTCTTCTCTGTGCCTGTTGCTTCAACAACTTGCGTTCATCGTCTGACAAGTGGTCGCACCACATTTGCACTACTATCGTCGATTTCGAGGGTGTTTCTCAAGTGTACCAATGCAAGAAGCCCCCTGAAATCAATCTCAGGGGGCTTCCATACGATGTCATCGTATTTCTGCTCAAAAAATCTGGCTCAAAAAACATTGAAACGGGTATTGCGGTCTCCGACTCAATCTCACCTAACTTTTGACCGCCCCTACATCTCCTCCAACTCTTTGAAAAATTCTTCATCGGTCAGAATCTCTTTTTGAGGGTCAGGACATTGCTCGTCAACCACGAACGCTGACACAATCGATTGATTGAGCCTGATGGCAGCCTCAATCTCGGGTGTCAGCTTGGATTCGTGTTCAGGAGTAACCCAACACTCTCCTCCCTCACCTCTCTTGATGAACTTGATCCCGTTGATGTTCTTCCAGTCAAAGAGTTCCGTCATCGTCGCCGGTGTCACTCCATTTGCTGGGAGATGGGATTTAGGGATTGCAGACTCAATCTCAATCCCCTCTGGGAGATGGGATTTAGGGATGCTAGGATAGAGTCGATCTGCCTGACGATTCTCACGGACGGTTTCGACCCTCACCTCTCCCCTTTGGATCAGAGTTTGCAATGCCTTTTTGAAATCAGCCGACATCTTGTTGTTGTGTCCGAATTGATTTCGAACCTCAGACCTCATTTGTCCCGGCTTGGCTTTGACGACTGCCAGAATCTTTTCATCGAGTGATTCAGGATCTTGGAACAACCGCTTGGCGGATTGATCGCAGTATTGCCATACAGAGAGTGCGGCTTGTAGGTGGGTTACTTCAATGATTGAAGATTCATCAAGCAAAGCATAGATCATCGACAATCGAACCACTTGTGCATGTGATCGACTCGTGACCGCATCCCAAAGCCCATACTTCTCGACTCCCAATGGACCATAGACACTTGCCCAGAGTGATTCAGCTTCTTTGGATCGTGTCATCCGTCCAATTGTTTTGGCTCTGGATACCGCCTCAAAGAACTTGCTTCTCAATCCACTTAGATCGACATTCCCGCCATTTGGAAGTTCCTTTGATCGTGAGACACAAGCCCAAAGAACTCGATTGGAGAAGCCATTGTGATACTCCTTTTCTCCGATTGTCTTTGACAATTCGTGTTCAGTGATGTGTGCTGTCAAGCCAACATGGGCACCAGTTGCCACGATGGGATCTTTCCTTGTGAGAACTTCCATTGTTCCTGAATCCCATGCCTTTCTCAGCACTGCCGATATCGGATTGCTCTCTCTCTTCATCATCATCAACAAGGATGCGAATTCAGACTCCGTTGCCCAGATTCTTTTGTCAATTGGCTTTGAATCGTCTTCGGGGTCTCGCACTGCATGTATCAACCCTTCCCCACTTGACAAGCCATCAACGCAACGAACAGTACATAGCTTCATGATCTCCATGATACGTCCCATGCTGGTTCCTTTTCTGGCTCGGCTTGATTGCCCTACCAAAGCCGAAAAGAGTATGGCGTGGTGTTCGGTTCCTTCAATGACGAAATGTGGTGATCTTCCCACAACAACTCCGAAACCAGTCAGGAACGTCATCAGCAATGCCGCTGGATCGGCTTCGGTGACGGGATCAAGTGTTCGGAGAATCTCACCAGCCAAGCCATGATAGGCAGCTTCGGAAAGCGAAGGATATCCGTCGGATTCGACTTCGGGTTCGCTCACTGCTGTGTTGATGTTGCACGCTGCGCGTGCAACATCACCTTCCATCGACTCTGGATTCGAACCCGAATGGATTCCTGTCTACTTTCTCGCCTCATTGATCTTCCGTCGTAAGCCTTTTTCGATCCACGGTGGAACGCATCGCTGATTCCAATCTGAAATTGCGATGAACAGATCATCATCAGACAGATTGCCGAACAACTCACAGATTCGACAACAGACGTTGTATGTTGTTCCGCTCCCATTTTCCCCTTCGATTGCTGGCGGGGTCTTTTCGAGATACGCAACGCATCGCTCTTGCAGAGTCAACGCCGATTGGACTGTTTCCAAATTCGCTGGTTCTGGCTTTGATATCGGATCAATCGATTTCGATGTCCCCCCGACAGCCCGCTCATCCCGATCAGGGATCAGGTTCAAAAGCCAATCAGGAGCAGGGGCAGGAGTAGTGTCGTTGGGTGACAACAGCCACTTGTACTGTCCACCGCTTTTGTGTTTCGACGGGGGAAGGATCACATATCCGCCAGTGAAGCGAACATCAATACCCTTGGCAATATTCATTGCGTTTTTCTTGTTGACGCAACGTTCGTCAAACAGGAAATAAAGATGCTTGTGATCGACTCCGGCTCCGGTCCGAGCAGTGACAGTCTTCGGGAGTGACCCATAGACACCCTCCCACTCTCTCACTGTCTTCAGCCCTTCTTCCCCATCAATATCCAATACCCATACCCCTGAATGCTCTCCTGTGGCCAATCCGATATTGGCCACGTCATAGGCACCGTCAGAATACTTCTTGAGTTTCTCTTGATCGTTTGTGGCATCTTTAACGCCATTTATTGTGATCGAATGCTTGCCAATATCTCGGCAGGGATCAGCCCCGCAGGTACATTTTCCATTTTCATCAATACTGTGGACCGGAAATACTTTCCATCCAATTTGGATATAGCTCTTGGCAATATCCAGTTTATTACTACTATTAGAGGCTATCCGAAAAGCCAAGACCCCCTCAAACCGCACTGGCGACTGGAGCTGCCGGGGTGTGGCGATACTTGAAGGGGGCGAATTGCCGGGCCGGGGCGAGGCGGTTCAGCATCAGGTGGACGGCGCTCCATTGGATGC
>JANPCU010000334.1:0-4889 GCA_031431195.1 Planctomycetota bacterium
TTCATCGAACAGGAATGGATGGCGTGGTCCAAGGCCATCGGCCTGCCCGAAAAACTCCGCACGCTGCGAATGTCTCGCGCCTCCGATGGCGAGGGATTCTCGATCCTGACCAACAACCCGCAGCTGACCACCGCAGTGCAGCTGGACATCCGACTGGTCGAGGCCGATCAGGTCGCGACGCCCGACCTGCGGCTCGACTTGACCAACGCGGTGGATGGCGTCGAGTTCGATGTCTACGGCAACCCGGTTGCCTATCACATCCTCAAGAAACATCCCGGAGACACGTCCGGCAGCCTGTCGATTCAGTACGAACGCGTGCCTGCCGAGAGCATGATCCACTACTACCGCCAGGACCGGGCGGGCCAAGGCCGAGGCGTTCCTGACATCACTCCCGCGCTGCCACTGTTTGCCCATCTGCGACGGTACACACTGGCAGTCATCACCGCCGCCGAGATCGCCGCTCTCCCCGGCGGAGTGCTGTACACCGACGCCCCAGCCAACGGAGAGGCCGAGTCACTCGGGCCGATGGACCTCATCGAGTTGGAACGCGGCATGCTGATGACGATGCCGGGTGGTTGGAAGATGAGTCAATTGGAGGCTCAGTTTCCGACGACGACGTATGGAGAGTTTAAGCGCGAGATTCTCAACGAGATCGCCCGCTGCCTGAACATGCCGTTCGCCATCTCGGCGGGAAACTCCTCGGGTTACAACTACGCCTCGGGACGCCTCGATCACCAGATGTACTTCAAGGCGATCCGCGTCGAGCAAGCTCATCTGGAGTCGGTCGTTCTCGATCGGATCCTGAACGCCTGGCTGGCAGAGGCGATGTTGATCGAAGGCTATCTGCCCGAGTTCGGCGAATCCCCGCGTGTCCCGCACACGTGGTTCTTTGACGGCCATGAGCACGTCGACCCGCTCAAGGAATCGAGTGCCCAGGCTCTGCGTCTGGCGAACCACACGACCACGTACGCCGATGAGTATGCCCGGCGCGGTCTCGATTGGGAGACCCAATTGCGGCAACGGGCCAAGGAACTGGCCCTGATGAATGAGCTGGGATTGGCGACGCCTGGTCCCGTTACGAACACCACCACCCACGAAACACCTCCCGATGAGGACTCCAATGCCGACACTGACGCCCCGCCCCCGGAAAAAGATTGAGGCCCACTCGCCTCCGACCCAGCTGTGCCTGACCGCCACCGCGCGGATTGATATGGAGGCCGCAGCGGATGGGACTCCCAACGCTCTGCCCCGGTTCCAGATGGTCGGCTACACCGGAGGGCCGATGCGAGTCGCGGGTTGGCGGCATCCAGTGATTCTGGATCTGGCCGGACTGTCGATTCCCTCGCAGTCCCGACCGATCCGGTTCGCCCATGACCCGCTCTCCGGAGTCGGGCATACCGATGCGATCCGCGTGGACCAAGGCCAGCTGGTCGCCACGGGAGTCGTCTCCCGCGACACCGTGGCGGCTCGGGAAGTCGTGACCAGTTCCAAGAACGGGTTCCCGTGGCAGGCGTCGGTCGGGGCCAGCGTCGAAGAGTACGAGTTCGTCAAGGAGTCTCAGAAAGTGACCGTCAACGGCAAACAACATCCCGGCCCCGTCAACGTCGTCCGCAAGTCGACTCTCGGTGAGATCAGTTTCGTGGACCTCGGAGCAGACGGAGCGACCAGCGCCAGCGTGGCGGCGAATCAAACGACCGATGATGAGACGATCGACGACACCGAGGAACCAGACATGACCACTTCGACCCCGGAATCTGCTCAGTCGATCCGTGCTGCCGCTGTCGCTGAGACCGAACGCATCACTGCGGTCCGCAATGCCTGTGGCGGACGCCACCCGCAGATCGAAGCTCGGGCGATTCGCGAGGGCTGGAATGAACAGAAGACCGAACTCGAAGTTCTACGGACCGATCGCCCCGCGGCTCCGGCGATTCACTGTCGCGACACGACCGTCACGTCGCTGATGCTGGAAGCGGCCTGTATGCAGGCCGGGAAGGCTCCCGATGTGGAAGACATGTTCGACGAGCCAGTCCTGGAAGCCGCCGACCGCCGGTTCAAGGGCGGCATCAACTTCCAGGAACTACTGCTCGAAGCCGCCTGGGCCAACGGCTATGACGGGCGTTCGTTCCGTGATCACCGCGCAGTGCTACGGTTCGCGTTCAGCAATGGGATCGCAGCTGCGTCGTCGACGATCGACATCGGTGGCCTGCTGTCGAACGTGG
Organism: Planctomycetota bacterium; assembly: GCA_031431195.1. Lineage (GTDB taxonomy): Bacteria > Planctomycetota > Planctomycetia > Planctomycetales > Planctomycetaceae > TH-plancto1. Next base: position 2,220 of record JANPCU010000334.1, read on the forward strand.
CCAACAAGTTCCTGCTCGACGGGTTCTTCAGCGTCGAACGGACGTGGCGGAACATCTGTGCGATCCGCAATGTGAGCGACTTCAAGACTGTCACCAGCTACCGGCTGATCGGGAAGGACCAGTATGAACAAGTCCAGCCGGGCGGCGAGATCAAGCAGGGAACGCTCGGCAACGAGACCTACAGCAACAAGGCCGACACCTACGGCCTCGTGCTGTCGATCGATCGCCGGGACATCATCAATGATGACCTGAACGCGATCACCACGGTCCCGCGCAAGCTCGGTCGTGGCTCGGGTCTGAAGATCAACGACATCTTCTGGACCACGTTCCTGAACAATGCGGCCTTCTTCGTCGCCGGGAACAAGAACTATCAGGCGGGCGCTGACACTGTCCTGACGATCGATGGCCTGACCAAGGCGGATGTGCTGTTCAACGATCAGGTCGATGGCGAAGGCAAGCCCATCGGCATCATGCCCGCGATCATCCTGGTGCCCACGGCTCTGAACGCCATCGGCACCCAGCTCTACAAGTCCCTGGAACTCCGCGACACGACGGCCAACTCGAAGATGCCGATCGGCAACCCGCACGTCGGGCGATTCCGCGTCGAGGTGTCGCGGTATCTGGCCAACGCTCAGTACACCGGCAACTCGGCCAAGGCGTGGTACTTGCTGGCGGAGGCCGTCGACCTGCCGGTGATCGAGGTCGCGTTCCTCAACGGTCAGGAGTCCCCCACCATCGAAACCGCTGAGGCCGACTTCAACCAACTGGGGATCAAGATGCGCGGCTATCACGACTTCGGATGCGCTTTGCAAGATCCCCGAGGCGGCCTCAAGAGCAAGGGTGAAGTCTAGCCCCCTGTGGGGGTTGGTGTCCCCTGTGGGGGTTGGTGCCTGCGGCAGTTCGAAACACACTCATTCTCATGAAAGTAGTCTCTCATGCCACACGCTGTGTTTGCTCATGAAGGTTCGAATATCGATTTCACGCCCACGGTCGCCGTGGCTACTGGGGAGGTCGTCGTCCAGGGGGATCTGTTGGGCGTCGCCTGCCGCCCACTGGCGGCGAACGAACCCGGTGCCCTGGCCGTGTTCGGAGTGTTCGACTTCTTGAAGGCGATCAACGTCGCCTATACGGTCGGCACCATCCTGTACTGGGATGACACCAACAATATCGTCACGGCGACCGCCACTGGGAACAAGCTGATCGGCAAGGTGACGAAGGCGGCAGCCACGACCGACACGACTGTGCGTATCCGGATGAGCCAGTGATGGGTGACCTACTCGCCCAAGGGGCCGCCTGGCTGGAACAGCAGCGGACGAAGCATCTCACGACCACCGTGACGTACGTCCGGAATGACGTGCAGATTGCTGTCCCGGCCACGATCGGTCGGACGAAGTACGAGGCCGACGATGGCCACGTGGTGCAGGTCGAATATACCGACCGCGATTATCTGATCCTGGCCGCTGATCTCGTCCTCGGCGGTCAGGTCAGCGAGCCAGACCGGGGCGACCTGATCCGCGAAGGGCCCCGCGAGTTCGAAGTCCTCGACTGGCGGTACTCCGATCCGTATCGCCAGACGCTGCGGATCACGACCAAGTATGTGGGAGCGGTAGAGACCTGATGCCTGTCATTACGCAGATTGCTGATGCTGTGGTCGCGACTCTGAACGCAGCGACGTTGAGCCAGCCGGTCGCTGCCACGCGGGCATACTTGCCTCGCGCGGAGGTCAGCGAACTGAAGTCGCTCAAGGTGACGGTGGTCCCCAGCAGCGTGGTCAATGCCTCGGCCTCACGCTCCCAGTCGCAGCAGGACATCGCCATCGACGTAGCCATCCAGAAGAAGCCTGGTAACGAGCAGAACGCCTCGTTCGATCCGTTGCTCGCCCTCGCCGAAGAGATTGGCGAGTTATTCCGGGCCAAGCGGCTGACGACGTTCCCGCTGGCGGCCTGCATCAAGACCGAGTTCAAGACGATCTACGCCCCGGAACACATCGAGAACCTGCGGACGTTCACCAGCGTGCTGACTCTGACGTTTCGCGTCATCGCATAGCCAGAGGCCAGCTGCCTCATGCATATCGGCCTTCGCATCATCCAGGTCAAAGGGCTGTTCTTTGACCGCCAGGCGATCCACTCCGCCGTTAGCCGCGCCGAACGCAAGGTGCTGTCCCGGTTCGGAGCGTTCGTTCGACAGGATGCCCAGCAGCGGATTCAACGCCGCAAGCGTCCCTCGCGAGCGGGGGAGTCGCCGACCAACCGTACGGGGCTGCTCAAGCGGCACATCTACTTTCTGTTCGATCCCGACCGTCGCTCGGTCGTGATCGGCCCGGCTCGACTCAATCGCAGTACCGATGCCCCCCGCACGCTCGAACACGGCGGCGAAATCGTGATCGAGACCAAGTCCAAAGACACCATCGAGGTCGAGATCGCCCCGCGTCCCTTCATGGGACCGGCGTTCGAGAAAGAACAGTCCCAACTCCCCTCCCTCTGGAGGGACTCCATCAAGTAAGTCCGAAGGAAAAGTACTCATGTCGCCCGTGACCTCCCGCGATGATCCCCTGCAGTCTCCCGCATATGGCATTTCGCCTCTGGGCATGAACGGCAACGGGTACGTCGTGATCCCGAAATGGTTCGTGTCGTTCCTCAGCTTCACGGTCTCCGTGATCTTTGTCGGAGC
>JANPCU010000335.1:0-7174 GCA_031431195.1 Planctomycetota bacterium
CCGAGATCGCCGATGAACGCGTTCCCCTCCGCCGCAATCGCCTCAACCCCCGCGTCATCAAACGCGGACGCAACAAATGGCCCAGCAAAAAACCGATCCACTACGGCCTCGCCAAATTGCAGAAAACCTGTGCCGAATCCATACTTATCCACTGAGGAAGCGGTATTGGGCGTCAGCCGGGGGCTCGCCGCGTTGACGCTTCGCTACTTCTTCTCCGGCACCGCCGCCTCCTTGAGCGTGGTCAGGTACTCGACCACGTCGGTCAGTTCCTGGACGGTCATGACCTTTTGCAGGTCGGCGGGCATCAGGGAGACAGACTGCTTAACCTTCTCGTCGATCTCGGCGGCTTTGAAGGTCTTCACCAGACCGTTGATGTCCTTGATCTGCGTCTCGGCGTCGGTGCTGCTCACCAAGAGACCCGCGAAGACTTGGCCATCCACCGTCGTCACGGACCACTGTTCGAAGTTGTGGCTGATCCCGGCGCTCGGGAACAGGATCGATTCGAACATCGCTTGCTTCGACAATTTCTTGCCGATCTCGGAGATGTTCGGGCCGACTTCGCGACCGATGCCGTTGACGATGTGGCACTTGTTGCAGGTGCCGGTCGTGTTGAACACGATACGCCCATTCGCCACGTCGCCCTTGCGGTTAGCCAGCTCGGCCAGCGGGGGCAGCGGCTCACTATCCTTGCCGGGAGGCAGCGGGTAGAGCTTGGCGGCCAGTTGCTTGATGTCCGGCCACTGGGCTCCGTGCAGGGCGGCGGCCACCACGTCTTTCAGCTCAGCGGGCACCTTGTTCTCACCCGCCAGCTTCGCCATTTCCTGGGCTCCATAACGGATGTTGCCCATTGCCTTGGCAGCTGCACGGCGGATGTCGATCGGAGCTTTGGCGTCTTTGACGGGAGCCATGAGCAGGCCGACCGCCTTGCCATCGGTGGACATGCCGAGAACCGTCACTGTGGCCAGAGCGCGAGGCGCATCTCCGCTGATCGCCTGGCCGAGGAGTTCCCACTGCTCCTTGCGGAGGAGCGCGGTGGCAGCTTCGACGCCGAGTTGTTGCTCGGGGTGGGCGATGGCGATTTCGAGGAGATCGGGGAACCGCTCCTTGAGGTTCATTGAGTCGACCAGCCGGACGTAGTTGCTCGTCCCCTTCTGAGCGGTGAGGACGCGATCGAGGGCGGCCTTGTACTTCGGATTCGAAGCCACGTCGCCGCCGAGCCGAATGATCGACTCGCTGGCGATCAGAGCCTGGCGAGCTGCGTCTCCGTCATGATCGGCAAAGGCGAGTTCCGCGATGGCCAACTGAACGGCATCGCCACTCAAGAAGTCGAACGCTCGGAAGTAACGCGGCAGTTGAGCCGCCGTCGTCGCCGGGTCGCTGATGATCTTCACCAGAGCCGCAGCTGACTGATTGCCGCGTGACCGCCAGAGGATGTCGCGCCCGGCTGCGGAGTTCGGGTCACCCCCAGCGGCCTTCCAGGCATCGAGCATCGCATCCCACCGACCATCGGCGGCGAGGCCGAGGGACTCCAGATACCAGCGGTCTTGGCCATCGTATTGCAGGGCCAGCGTCGCCCATTGCTGCGGCAACTGAGCGAAATGCTCGATCTTCTGCTCACGCAGGCAGACCAGCCACTCACGTCTCACAGCGGGTGAGGGATCCTTGAGGTTGACGAAATCACTGATCTGACCAGGAGAGAAGACCTCGATCAGTTGCCGAGCCAGTCGAATCGCGGTGCAGCGAATTTCCGGGTCGCTGTCTTTGAGGGCACTGTTCAGTACGACCATTTGCTTGTTGCTCTCGTGTTGCTTGCCGAGCAACCACAGAGCGCGGGCGCGAAAGCGAGGATTCGCATCTTTGTAGAGAGCGGTCAGCGCCGCTTCGGCCTTGTCGCCCATCCCATGCAGAGCCTGCCACGCGAGGTAGCGGGCCTCCATATTCGGACTCTTCAGGGCTTCGACCGCTCCTTCGGCGGTGGTGAAGTCATACTTCGGGCTGACGTACTTGGCTCCCGGTACGGCGACGCGGAAGATGCGGCCCTTATTGACATCGCCCATCGCGTGACCACCGACACCGGGGTCGTACCAATCGCTGACGATCAGCGAGCCATCCGGCGCCACACACACGTCGCTCGGGCGGAACCAGTTGTCGCGCGCACCGTGCAGGACGTTGACCATCTCGGCAGTGTAGCCCGCGCCGACGGCCTTCGACTGATAAGCTCGCACGACGTTCGGACCGGCGTCGCAGTGGATCGGCTGGCCTTGGAACACCTTCGGCAGCATCGAGCCTTCATACAGACAAATCCCGGTCGGTGCCCCGGCTCCGGTCTGGAGCAGGTTGGGCATCACGCCCGGATCGTTGAGGTGCCAGTGCCGCAGCGGGATCTCGGTCTCCCAGTTCGTGCGGGGGGATTGCCAACCGGCTCCGGTCTTCTCGTCCTTGTACCCGTAGTTGCCGTACTCGACGACGTAGTTGATCCGCACGCCTCGGTTGCCGTCGTCGTCGTTGTCCGACTGCCACAGCCCGCCGAACGAGTCGACGGTCACTTCCCAGTTGTTGCGGAAGTTCCAGGCCAGCGTCTCCAGATTCGAACCATCCAGGTCGCAGCGGAAGATCATCCCTTCCTGGTACGGCTGGCGGGAATCGTCGACAACGTTCCCCATCTTGTCGACGATCGGCTGGCCGTCCTTGTCGCGGATTTGCTTCCCGGCGTTGCCGAAGTTGAAGTACAGCTTTCCGTCCGGCCCGAACACAAAGGCATGGATGCCGTGGTCGTGCTGGGAGCCCGCGATGCCGCTGAACATGACCTGCTTGTCGTCGGCTTTGAGGTCGCCATCCTTGTCGACGAAGTTCCAGACCTTATCCCCGACCGAGACGATGACTCGATTGCCGAGGACACAGATCCCCTGTGCCGAGTTGACTTCTGGCCCCTGGTAGAAGACGGTCGTCTTGTCACTGGCTCCATCGCCGTTGGTGTCTTCGAGGACCAGAATGCGGTCCCCTTCTTTCCGCTCGCCATTGTGACCGCGATAGTTCACGACTTCGCAGACCCACACGCGGCCCAAGTGGTCGACATCGATGTCGCTCGGGCTGAGGAGGTTCGGCTCGCCCGCGAAGAGCTGGGCTTCGAGGCCCTCGCCCGCGTCGAGTTGGGATGCGGCATCAGCGAGTTCACGACTGCCGCCGCCGGCCGCTGTTGCCCCGCCCTTAGCGACCATTGCGAGGACGCTCTTGGGAGGCCGCTGGGTGAAGACGTGGAATTGGATGCTGGAACTGCCGCCTTGGTCACTGCCGCCGTTGTCGATACCGACTCTCGCTTTGAACTTGGTGTAGGGGTGGTTGGCGGGGAGGTCGAACTCGATCAGCGAGTTCGCGTGTGCGCCGATCCCGTAAGCCACCGGTTTGCCGGAGATCTTCATCTCGCCGCCACCCGCGTTCTTACCGACAGTGACGTTGCCCCAGTCCGCTGAGGCACTCTTCCACTTCAGTTCGGTCAGCTTCGTCTCCCCGCCTGGCCCGACCAATCGCGGCTCGGCCCAATCGGCCCAGTCGGCTGTGAAGCTATCGCCGCCATCGGTGACGACGAGATAGAGCTGCTTCGCCCCGGTGACATCGGCCTCGATGTCGACCGAGAGGTTGGGAGTCTGCGTGTTGATAATGGCACTTGTCGCGGCGGGTTTGGTCTGGGCGTCGCCGGTGAGGAGGTCGGCGGCCTTCGGTTGCTGTTGCTGCTGGGCGTTGCCGGGTTTCGGCTCGTCCTGGTTAGCGTCCATTTCCTCGTTGGTGGGAGTGGCTGAGGCGACCCCGTCCTTGGGCACATCGAGACCAGCTGTCCAGACGATGGCGTTGAGGACCACCTTGCGGAACTGGTCGTTCTGCCAATTCTGATGGTTATGTCCGCCGGTGAAGCCGAACCCGCGTCCCTTGTTATCGGGTCGCTCATAGGCCCAGCCCATGTGTTGCGGCTCTTGGCGTTCGAGCACCGAAGCCCGCACATGCGGATTTCCGCTGTGAGCTCCATCGCCTCGGCTCAGCGTCTCGCGCGGCGGCATGTCGGTCAGGATCGGGGTGACGTTCTTCATCCCCTCTTGAAATCGCATGTGGTAGTACCACTCGTCGTTGATCTCAAACGGCTGGACGCCGCGAGAAATCGCATGCTCGGGGAACTTGGCGTACTTGGCAGTCCAGTGCGGATTGACTGAGTAGTTCGGCTCGAAGTAACCGCCGATCCAGTTCAGGAAGTGATCGCCGCAGGGCCCCTTGGTCGTCTCGACGGCATAGTGAATACAGACGAGGCCGACCCCGCGCGCATCGACAACCTTCTGGAAGTCGTCCAGCCGGTCGTTGAGGTAATGCCCCCCGCCGCCATCGCAGTACGACACCACTGTGTCGGCGTTGTCGAGAGCGGTCGGGTCCTTCGGCCAGCCGCTGCGGTAGACCGTCGCGATGACCGGCAGGCCCGACTCGTTGAGCCGCTTAGCGAGTAATAGGCACCCCGCGTTATGCTCGTGCGAACCCCAGCCGTGGCTCGGTCGGCCCGCGATGAAGACGACTTTCTTCCCCTCGGTCAGTTTGAACCGCTTGATGCGGATGTTCTTGAACTGCACCTTCTGCGGCGGACCGGAGTGCATCTGGAGAGCCAGCATGCCGATGCGCTCGGCCTGCTTGTTGGCATCGTTGCCAGGGTCTTTTTGGTCGTCGAACAGTTCGCTCGTGACTTTCCCATCAATTTTGAGGGTGATGTGATTCCCTTGGGCCGTGATCGAGTAATCGTGCCACTCACCCGGCTTGACGCTAGTCGGTACATCGCTGCCCTCTTCGGTCTTCTTGCCGTCGGCTGCGATCGTGACCTTCGACCCGCGCGTGGCGAGCGGTCCGCGACCGGCCTCGTCGTACAAGGCCCCGGCCCATTGCCCAGCGAGGTCAATGTCGGCCTGATACCCGACCACATGCCCGTCGGGCCGAATCTGACCACGGAACTGAATCCCGCTGTTGGCCTTCGCCATGTCACCGGTCAGCTTGAACTCGAGCCGCAATTCGAAGTCATCGACCTCGGCATTGTCCCAGGACAGGAACGTGTTGTGCCCCAGCGGCTTCTCGGCGGTCGACTCGCCGGTGATCGCCCCCTCCTCGATCCGCCAGAATCCCTCGTCCCCCGCCCACGGCTTCCAGCCTTCCAGGCTGTTGCCGTTAAAGAGCGAGTGAAAGCCCGCCTCGTCTTCGGCCCTCAACGTTGTGCCAGCCCCGAGCAGGGTCAGGCAAATCACCACACCCCAGACATGTACGATCGATCGCATGCGTTCCCATCCTCAAAGGTGTTGACAGCCAGTTCCAGAGAGTCCGTGAACTCGAGCGCAGCTCATGGTTCACCACCGCAACTCGGCCTGTGTCGACTCGACGGCAGAGTCTAACGCATCGACCCCCTGTTATCCCAGACTGCGAGAGATCAGTCCCCTGAAAATCAGGTTATACACCGCGAGGAGAGTCATGAGACATTCCGGCGAGCGTCCGGCATGAGCCGGATGGGACTTCGAAGATGCCCCGCAGAACCAGGGGGCTGACGCCGCCCCGCTCGCCGGAACGTCTCACTCGGTGCCGCTCTATGTATAGCAGCTAGGTCTGATCCTTCTCGCGGGGAGCACTGAGACATTTCGTACGACGGACGTCCTCGTCCGTCGTTCTTCGAGTTTTTTCACACGGACGGACGAGGACGTCCGTCCTACGAAATGCCTCATTTCTCTCCGCGCGAAGTAGAGCCACAGCTCCCACAAGCAGTCCTTCGCTTTTTCGCCTGTCGCTCTGCCGAGGACGGGCACGTAAAAAACGTGCCCCACGAGGATCGCATCCTGTTCACAGCACTGGGGTTCACCCTCCCGGGGCCATCCGCCGTGTCAGACATCGCGCAACTTCAAAACGCGCCAGCCGGGGTTTCTCGCACGCGGCTCTGGCTGGCGCTGCGGACTGGTGCGCGGATGAGCAACGAAGCAGTTCCTCTTGACCGGATTGTGTCTGCTGACGAACCTTCCCCGCTTCGCTCATTCACCGCCGCAGGGAGGCTGCGATTTCTATCCAAGCCACAACCAAGTCGACATCGCCTCCAAAGGCCCCGCTGCGGATTCTGGTCCTTGCGGGCGGGCCGTCGGCGGAGCGGGAGATTAGCCTGCGCAGTGGGGAGGCCGTGGCCCAGGCACTGGTCCAGTGCGGTCACTACGTCACCCAGTTCGACCCGATTCACGAGCAGCTGAGTGGCATCCAGGCCTCTCACTTTGATGTCGCGTTCGTCGCACTCCACGGACGTTACGGCGAGGACGGCGGAGTGCAAGCCCAGTTGGAATCGCTCGGCCTGCCCTACACCGGGAGCGACCCCGAGGCGTCGGCACTGGCCTTCAGCAAGACGGCGGCCAAGGCGAGGTTCATCGCTCACGGTGTCCCCACGCCCGACGTGGTGCTGTTCCGAGCGGGCGAGTCGCTGGCCGAATGCGTCGAGCGGGCCGCTCCCCTCGGCTTCCCCGTCGTCATCAAACCCGACCGCCAAGGTTCCAGCATCGGCATCAGCTTTGCCTACGATCGCGATGAACTCGCACGTTCGATCACAGCTGCGCTGGTCTTTGACACGCAGGGCTTGATCGAGGTCGCCATCGCGGGGGAGGAATGGACTGTCCCCCTGCTCGATGAGATGGTCCTGCCGCCAATCCGTATCGGCACCTCCCAGGCGTTCTTCGATTACGAAGCTAAGTACCAGCGCGAGGACACCGCGTATGAGTTTCCCACCGACGTGTCGCCCGACATGCTCTCCCGGATCACTGAGATCGCCCAGCAGGCGGCCCGGTCGCTCGGCGTCACCAGCCTCTCCCGCGTTGACCTGCGCGTCGATGCCAGCGGCCAACCGTGGGTGCTGGAGGTCAACACCATCCCCGGCCTCACCGACCACAGCCTCGCTCCGAAGTCAGCAGCCCACAGCGGCCTGACCTTCGCTCAGTTCTGCGAGGAAGTCTGCCGCCGGGCCATCACTGCCAGCCAAGGCAATCCGACTCTCCGTCAGAGTCAGCACGCTCGACGAGTCTCTTTCAACGTCCGCCGGGCCAGTTAATCCCGCCTCAAGTCTGAGCGACAGATTGCCGATGGGCCGTGGGATAGGCTTCCAGCCTGTCAAGTGGACGAGAATGACAGGCTG
>JANPCU010000336.1:0-20539 GCA_031431195.1 Planctomycetota bacterium
ATCCCACAACCCCCGTCCCCCGTTGGGGTTGTCGGATATCGCCCTGGGTCGCCCCCGCCGGGAGCGCACCCTGGGGGGCATCGCCCGGTCGGTCTTAACCCCGAAGGGGTTGTACACAGTTCCAACGTGTAGAACCCCTTCGGGGTTCGGTCCTCTCCGTCTCCTCAACCCAGGGTAGGCTCCCGTTGGTCGCCAACCCTGGGCTATCTCCTACAACCCCTTCGGGGTACGGAGGCAACTCGTCAATTGGAGCAGGCACTCTTCGGCCCATCTGCACCTCATTCAATGACCTCGGGGAAGCCCCCCCGTCATCCGGCGGCGTCTTCGGCCACCGGCGTTTGCGATTCAGTGGTCTGGATTTGATCCCGGATGCGGGCCGCCTCCTCGTAGTTCTCTTGCTCGACGGCCGCTTTGAGTTCACTCCGCAGCCGCATCAGTTCGTGATGCCGCATCGTGTTCGCCGAGGTCTGCGGCGGGCACTTGCCGACATGCTGGGTGTCCTGGTGAATGCTCTCCAGCAGCGACAGCAAATCATCATGAAACGAGGTGTAACACTGCGGACAGCCGAGCCGCCCGACGCTGCGGAACTGCTTGAAGGTGATCCCGCACCCCGTACACGCAGCCGTGCTGGCCTCGTCTTCCCCTTCCGTCGCGGCCAAGGCCGCGTCTTCGGATTCCACTTCGCTGTCGAGTTCATCGTCATCGTCATCGTCGCCCAATTCCGGAGAGGGCAGGCCACCGACCTCGACGGAGCTCAGGTATTTCTGCGCGCAGGTCTCACACAGGTGAACCACCTGAGCCTGTCCCAGCTGGATTTCGGTGATGTGAAGCGTGGCTGGCTTCGTACATCGCATGCACTTCTTCATGGAGTCGTCCTGTGTCTCTGTTCCAGCTGTGACGAGATTGCTCTCGCAATAGTGGCTGGGTCGCGTGGCCCAGTGGGGACTATAGCAACGTGACGCGGACGTTGGCACGTCGAATCAGAACACTCCCCAGAACTGGCCCCCTATCATATGCCGCGAGGGGCAGTCTGGGGGGCGCGACTTCGAAAATGGAGCAGCGTTCCGTGGAATGCTGGTGGGTGAACTGAGTCGCTGACAGGGGAGGTCGAGGGCAGTGCGGTGAACACGATGGACCGTAGGCGATGTCGCTCCGCGACTCGCATTCCGCCGGCCGAAGCACTCGCGCATACGCGGCCCGAAAGGGCGTCCAGTGGGGGGAATCTCAGTCGCGGAGCGACATGAGCTACGGGCACGTTGGAAACGTGCCCCACAGCGAACCACTTCACCACGATCATGTTCACAACACTGGGGCGAGGGTTTCGTGAGTTGTCGTGGTTGGAAACATTGGTGTCAGGAACGGCCCCCTTGAACACCTTGCGTTCCCGCCTCGTTCAAGGCGAGTGGATCACTCTCGACTGGACGGTCATTCGCCGTAACCGGTCCCGCACGGGTTCCGGTATCCGCCCCGTGGCCCGGACCGCTGGAATGCCTCGCTCGTCGACCAACTCAATCGCTGGGTCGGCGAGATCCTCAACATAGTACCGCGCACTCGGAAAGATATCTGCCGGGTAGCTGAAGTTGTCAAGCATCGCCAAGGACACGCACTGGGCCACACCAACCGCACTCTCCAGCATTCCGCCGACCCAGCAGGGGATCGCCGCCGCTCGGCACAGATCATGAATCTTGACCGCGTTGGTCAGTCCCCCCACCCGACCCGGCTTGATGTTCACAGACTGACAGCTCTTCAGTTCGATGGCCTTCTCCACATGACGGACGCTGGCGATGCTCTCGTCGAGGCAGACTGGCGTGCGGATGGCCCGCTGTAACGTGGCGTGGTCGACCAGATCGTCGTGGTGGAGCGGCTGCTCGATCATGGCGAGGTTTAACTCCTCGATTTCACGGAACATGTTGAGGTCGCGGAGCGTGTATCCGCTGTTGCAGTCGATGTGGAACACTGTCGTTGGGAACTCAGTTCTCACTCGCCGCAACATGGGCAGATCCCAACCCGGTCGGTACTTCAGCTTGATGCGGGGGAAGCCGCGCTCGACGGCCCCCGCCACCTGGACGAGCAGTTCATCTACGGTGTCGAGGACACCGAAGTCGTCTCCGACCGAGACCACATCCCGCGTGGCCCCTAGCAGTTCATGCAGTGGACGGTTCTCGATCTTCGCGTGCAGATTCCACCACGTACAATCCAGCACCGCCTTCGCGAACGGGTTCCCTTTGAAGATCGCGAGTCGATGTTGGAGTTGCTCTCCCGATGTAATGTCGCGACCGATGATCTGCGGAGCCATCCAGCGGGCGGTCGTCTCAAACACCCCGCCCGCGTGTTCGGGGCTATAACAGGGAGCGGCCAGCGGGCAGCTTTCGCCCCACGCCTCGACCGACCCGCTGGTCATCCGGCAGAGGACCGACTCGACGACCGCGTCCTCGCCATAAGCGGTCCGCCAAGGCGAGATGAGCGGCATGGCGACGTGGAACAGTTCGATGCGGTCGATCTTCATGGGCGAGCCTTTGGAAACAGTGATCGATCAATTCATTGTCGGGTGATTTGAGATTTCTCTCAAGACACCCTGGCACTATGAGCGGAATCGTCAGTGAAGTTGGCAGAAATTCACCTCGTGTGGAGTCAGACATTCCGGAGAGCCCCCGGCGTGAGTCGGGGTGTTCTCGCTCGACCGCGTCTTGTTTTGATCGATGCCGATTTCGAACCCGGTGCGACCGTATTCCACCATCCCCTTGGTTCGGCGGATGTTCATTGGCATGAACACCCCGGCTCACGCCGGGGGCTCGCTGCTTAGTTCATCGGGAACCGGAAGACGATCCCGCCTCGGTTGCCAAAGTTGACGGGGACTTCCACCGTCGACCGGGATCGGCTGGCCGAAGGAGGAGGCAAGAATGGGCCGACTGGGCTTCCCGGGTTCGTACCACCATGCCCAGGGCGAGGGAAGGTTGGCAGCGGCTCGGGTAGCGGGGCTTGGCGAACAGGCTGGACATGGCTCAACAGCGACAGATCGTCATGTAAGCTGTCCAGGGAATGTTCCAAGTTCGCGAGCATCTGGCGAACCGCCACCACATGGACATAGCCAGGATGGCGGCTGGGGGCTCGAAAGCTGTAACCGTTTCCGCGATGCGTGGGGTGCCGGCAACCGGGATCGACCCTCGCAAAGTCGCACGCTTCCAGATTGCCGCTGAAGCACTGTAAAGCCTTGAGCGTCTGGTCAATCTCTCGGCAGACAGCGTTGCTGTCCCGACCACAAATCAGAGCATCTTCGATCGACCGGGTGGAGACATACAGCTTCGTCGCCTCAACCACGAGGCGTCCATAACTGGCCGATCCTTCGAAGTGGTCACGGACTTCGGTGCGAATCTCGCGGGCCTGTGTCATGGCTGCGAAGGCGTTGTCTTCCAGGTCGCGGCGGACGTTGTGGTCTGCGAAAGCGAGCGTCGCGGTGAGGAGCATGGTGGTGGAAACTGCGGTGCGAAGGAGTGAGCCGTTCATGATTCCGTTTCCCTGCGGAGTGGTGGGGCATCGGGCTGTCCCGTCTGGGGCAGAGGACTCGGTGCTGTGATGGGGAAAGAGGAAATGCACGCTCCGTGCCAATTGACTGCTGTTCAGGGACGGGCATGATTCCGCTGAGATTTCCCTAGATTTTCGAGTCTCTGGGGCGTGAGCCGAGCGGGATTCGAGATCAGAGTGATACCAACTGACGCGAGTTTGATACTGTCAGAAGGGAGGTCATTTGGACACGGCCTCTGTTCCCAATCGGTCTGACATCCTGCGAGAGCGGCACGGCGTCAGCCTGCCGAGGCCTCCGCACCGCAAGCCCGCGAGTGCGGTCGTACAGCGCCGCCTCGGCAGGCTGATGCCATGCCGCTCTCACGGAAATAGACATACACCCAATGCCGACGGCCTCCGGAGTGGATCTAACCACTCGGAGGCCGTTGATGCAGATCATAGTTGTCAGTTCGTACACAGCACGACGGCGGATCGGTGGTCGACCTCAATCGAGGTCAGCGGGGGGATTGGGCACTGGCTTGACCGGTGGGTTGTACTCCCGTGTCGTGTCGTCGTACTTCGAGCTTTCTTCCGCCATCCGCAGCTCGCGACGGTTCACGATCTCGCGGGCCGCAGCGCGGATTTCTGGCTCGTTGTTGCGACGCAGGTTGCCGAGTTCGGCCAGCGGCTGGACCATCTTCACGGCCCGAGCGACGGAGCTCTCCATCAGCAGGAGTTCGGTGAACCCACGTTGAATCCCTTCGAGCTGGGCCATCTGGTCATTGAACTCGCCTTGCAGGCCGGTCAACAGTTGCAGGCTCTCGACGCTGTCGGCGATCTGGCGGGATTGCCCGGCGAGAGACTTCTCAATCCGCACGAGGCCATCGAGATTCTGCTGGGCCGCATCAATCTGGGTCTGCTCGATCAGGGTCTGGTTGAGGACCACCATTTGGTTGGCGTTGGTCTGAGCCAGCTCGATGCCGGGAACGCCATCGGCGATCTGGGCCTTGAGGTTCGTCAGAGCGGTGACCGCTGTGGCTGCTGAGGAGGTCGTTGCGTCTTGGTCGATCACCGACTGCTGCACAGCGGCCATCTCCGCCAGCTGGGTGCGGGCTTCGACAGTTTGAGCCTGTTGTGCAATCACGGCGGTCTTGAGTTCGCCGAGCCCCTGAATCGAGGCGACCGCGACATCGGTCTTTTCACCGGCCAAGGTGGCCGCTTGGGTGACACTCGCCAGGCCGGAGATCGACTGCAAGGCCGCATCGGTCTTCTGGCCGGTGGCGATCGCTTGGTCACGGACTTGGGCGAGCTGCGTCAGGGCCGATGTGGCGGGTTCGATGGTCTGGCCCTGCTCGATCGTCCGGATTGCGAACTGACCAAAGTTCACGACGGCTGTCTTGGCGGTGTCGAGAGTCGCGGTCTGCGCGGGGACCGTCTCGCCCAGGTCGCGCACACGGGCTTCCAGAGCGACAATGGTGTCGAGAGCGTTCGAGGCGTTTTCGAAATCGGTCCGCTTGCTGGTCAAGGTATTTTGCAGATGAGCCAGCTGTTGCAGAGCGGCCATCGAGGTGCCGACTTTGCGGGCTTCGGTCTCGATCTCCTGTTGCAGGTTCTTGAGCCGCACGACCGTCTGCTGAGCAGCCACGAGCTGGTCATGCTGAGTCTTGAGTCCGCTCAGTAAATCATTCGTACGGCGCACATCGTCCCGCGACCCGGTCAGTTCGACGAGGTGGCTATCGACCACGCTCATCTGCTGCTGCATCGTGTCGATCCGCTGCGTCAGCGGGCGAGCGATCATCAGCTGCATGAGGACGATGCCGATCATGGCACCGCCCGCGAGGGTTGGCCAGTGCAGCGATTTGAGTCCATCGTTGATTGCGCGTGACGATCCATCGTCTCGGAGAGGGTTGCTTGAGTGTTCCACTTCGAAACCTCCGGAGAGAGTCGGGGAGCGATGCGCGCCCCGGGGGTGAGAGAGCAGCCAGCATCCCGTCCTGGAAAAACGCCGTCCGTGAGCAACGGGGCGGCACAGGATCGGCGGGAACTGCCGGGTGACTGAGAGTGGTATCGCCCTTGCACACTCTCCCTCTGTGGAGAATGGAGCGGAAAATCGCTCGTCAAAGTGATCGTGAAGACCGGAATCGAAAAAGGGAGAGTCTTTTGCAGGATCAGTGCAATCGGACTAACCTGCATGGGACAGGACAAGCCTGCGCAAAAGTCGGCTTTTTTGGGGGGAGGTCTATCCGGGAACTGTACGACGACTCCCTAAGCCGGAATGTCTCACGCGAAGCGACACAGTCGCTTCGCGTGACACCCTGCCTTCCTTTGCGACTCTGCGCCTTGGCGTCTTTGCGTTAAATTCGGCTTCCTCAGCACCTCAGTCAACGAATCCCCGTCATGCGCATCCGCCCCGCCACATTGGAAGACCTGCCCACAATCGTGGAATTCAATCGCCGTTTGGCATGGGAGACCGAGGCGATCACGCTGTCGGTGGAGGTGCTCACCCAGGGCGTGCGAGCGGCCCTCCTCGACCCGGCCAAGGCCCGGTACTTCGTCGCCGAGATCGACGGCCAAGTGATCGGCCAGCTGATGCACACTCGGGAGTGGAGCGACTGGCGGAACGGCGATATCTGGTGGCTGCAGAGCGTCTACGTTCGCGAGGACTTCCGGCGGGCGGGGGTGTTTCGAGCCTTGGTGGAGCATCTGCGAGCGGAGGCTCAGGCGTCGCCCGATGTTGTGGGCCTGCGTCTCTATGTCGAGGAACACAACGACCGGGCAGCGGCCACGTACGACCGGCTAGGGCTCCCGGCGGCAGGATACGTCGTCCGCGAGCAGATCTGGCGGAACGGCGAGCGTCCGGCGTAAGCCGGATGGTCATACAGCGTCCTTGCTAACTCGAATCGCCATTTGAGCCAAGCCGGAATCCACGATCTTGCTCCGCTGCGAAGACTCCGCGTCGCAGCTAAACGGGCGGGTGGCAGAGTTAGAGATTGATGCGTTGCTCACTTCGGGGACGCCTCGTTCGCTTTCCCGTTTTCTTCTCCTTAAAATGCGTCCCAGCGAATGCCGCTCGCCCGTTGACCTCATTTCCCACACAGCCTGCTGTTCGACGCCAGTTCGGCTCGATCAGCCCCGCCAAATCCAGGAGTATTGTGATGCCTTTGGTTCCTCTCCGAGCTGTGCTCGATCATGCCGCCGAGAACAACTACGGCGTGGGTGCCTTCAATGTCAACAACATGGAACAGATCCAGTCGATCATGGAAGCGGCGAAAGAGACCAATTCACCCGTGATCGTCCAGGCGTCCCGTGGGGCGCGGTCTTACTCGCAGGACAACTACCTGCGGCACTTAATGCTGGCTGCGGTGGAGCTCTACCCGCAGATTCCGATCGTCATGCACCAAGACCACGGCAACTGCCCGGCGACCTGCTTCAGTGCAATTAAGTACGGCTTCACCTCCGTCATGATGGACGGTTCGCTGATGGAGGACGCAACGACCCCCGGCTCGTTCGAATACAACGTCCGCGTGACCAAGGAAGTCGTGGCGGTCGCTCACGCGATGGGCGTGTCGGTCGAAGGCGAAATCGGCTGCCTGGGACAGGTCGGTTCCGCGCCGGTCGTGCATGCGAAGGACACCAAGCACGACGCCGACCTCGAAAAGGAGCCCGGCGACAAGGACGGCCACGCCACAGCTGGAGGTCACGGCGGGATGGACAGCTCGCACCTGACCGATCCCGACGAAGCGGAGCGTTTCGTGGCCGAGACGAAGTGTGATGCCTTGGCTGTGGCGATCGGAACGAGCCACGGAGCCTACAAGTTCAGCAAGAAGCCGACCGGCGAAGTCCTCAAGATGTCGCTCATCGAAGAGATTCACCGCCGCCTGCCCAACACACACCTCGTGATGCATGGCAGCTCCTCGGTGCCGGAATCGCTTCTGGAAGTGATCCGCAAGTACGGTGGCCAGATGGAAGAAACCTACGGCGTGCCCGTAGAAGAGATCCAGCGCGGCATCAAGAACGGCGTCCGCAAGATCAACGTCGATACCGACTGTCGCTTGGCCATTACCGGCGCGATCCGCAAGGTCTTCGCCGAAAAGCCGAAGGCGTTCGACCCTCGCGAATACCTGAAGCCCGCCCGCGATGCGATGAAGGCCACCGTCATGGCCCGCATGATCGCCTTCGGACAGGCCGGTCAGGCGAGCAAGTTCAAGTAGTCGCTGCGGCGATCCCCCGGGAGCCTAGGTCGGACACTCTCGTCATCAACGCCAATGCCACGGTGAAAGCTGTTGTATTGGCGTTTTGATCTTCCCCCGGCGATCCCTGATGGTCCGACTGTTGGACTCCTTCCGCATATGACAGGAACACACAGCTGTGGCTGAAAAACGTGACTTCGATGAGTTCCTCGAAAAGTTCCGGCGGCATCGGGAACTGATGGTGGAGGAACTGCACAAGGTGGTCGTGGGGCAGGACCAGGTGATCGACCAGATCCTCTCGGCGATCTTTACCGGGGGTCACTGTCTGCTCGTCGGGGTGCCGGGGCTGGCGAAGACGCTGCTGGTCAGTACGATTGCCAAGCTGCTGGATGTGCAGTTCAAGCGAATTCAGTTTACGCCGGATTTGATGCCGTCCGACATCACGGGGACGAACGTGTTGGAGGAGGGCGAGGGAGGCCGCCGCGAGTTCCGCTTTGTCCAGGGGCCGGTGTTTACGAACATCCTGCTGGCGGACGAAATCAACCGCACGCCGCCCAAGACGCAGGCGGCTCTGTTGCAAGCGATGCAGGAGCACGAAGTCACCGTCTCGGGGAACACCTATCCGCTGCCCGAGCCGTTCTTCGTCATCGCGACACAAAACCCGATTGAGCAGGAAGGGACCTACCCTCTCCCCGAAGCCCAACTCGATCGGTTCATGTTCAACGTGAAGGTCGACTACCCGAAACTCGAAGAGGAAGAACGCATCCTGACCTCAACAACCACCGGCGAGCGGGCCGAGGTGAAGAAGGTGCTGTCCGCCAAGTCGATCCTGTACCTGCAAAAGCAGATCAACCAGATCGAGGTCGGTCCGTTGACCATCAACTACATCGCCCGGCTGGTGCGTGCGACCCGGCCCAGTGATGGGTCCGCTCCCGCATTTATCAAAGAGATGGTCGACTGGGGAGCTGGTCCGCGTGCGGGGCAGTATCTGATCCACGGAGCGCGGGCAGTGGCGGCGATGGATGGACGCCCGGCGGTGTCCTTTGAAGATGTCCGCAAGGTGGCGATCCCGGTCTTGCGGCACCGCTTGGCTCCGAATTTTCAGGCACAAGCCGAAGGGGCCAGCAGTGATGACCTGATCGTCCGATTACTCAAGGAGATCCCGGAACCGCGGGTTGCGAAGTACGAGTAGCGAGAGGAGGGTTTATCGTTGATCGAAAGAGGGGAAGCCTGGGGCGATGTTCCATGGACCCAATCGTCATTCTGCACTGCTTTGGTCAGTTCTAACGCCGCCGCGATGAACATGACATCGGTGGTGATGTCGCCTCTGTGCCCCGTGTGTGGAAAGCTCGGTTCGTTTTCAGACTCATTCAGTCTAGGATGCCAGATCGGGTGACACCTCGTGGAGCGGCGAGGGCACCGTGAAAGTCTCCGCATCAGCCGGAATCCCACTCGCATGCCAGTTTCCCACGACACGTCAACAGAGTCTCGCCCGGCCAATCGCCTGCTGCAGGAGACGAGTCCTTATCTGCAACAGCACGCCTACAACCCCGTTGACTGGTATCCCTGGGGCGAGGAAGCCCTGGCCCGCGCGAAGGCCGAAGACAAACCGATCTTCCTCTCCATCGGCTACAGCGCGTGCCACTGGTGCCACGTCATGGAGCACGAGAGCTTCGAAGACCCCAGCATCGCGGCTGTGATGAACGAACACTTCATCAACATCAAGGTCGACCGCGAGGAACGCCCCGACCTCGACCAGATTTACATGGCAGCTGTCCAGCTCATCACGCGGCGGGGCGGGTGGCCGATGTCGGTGTTTCTGACGCCCGAGGGAAAGCCGTTCTACGGCGGGACGTATTGGCCGCCAACCTCGCGCATGGGGATGCGCGGGTTCCGTGAGATTCTGGGGTTGATGCACGACTTCTGGACCAATCGCCGCCCCGAAGTGGTCGAGTCCTCGAATAGCCTGGTCGATGCCATCGCGCGGTTCACCTCGCCGAGCTTCGAACAAACCGAACTCAACGAGTCTCTGCTCAAGCGAGCGGAGAAAGAGCTGCTGTCGTCACTCGACCGCGTGCATGGCGGCTTCGGCGGGGCCCCCAAGTTCCCGCACCCGATGGACCTCCGCGTGCTGCTCCGCTGTTGGAAGCGGTTTGGCAATAAGGCCGCTCTGGATGCGGTGACGCTGACGTTAGAGAAGATGGCGGGCGGCGGGATCTACGACCACCTCGGCGGCGGGTTCCATCGCTACTCGACCGATGCCCACTGGCTGGTGCCGCACTTCGAGAAGATGCTGTACGACAACGCTTTGCTGGTGCCGGTGTACCTCGAGGCGTATCAAGCCACGGGCCGCGAGGACTTCGCCCGCATCGCCCGCGAGACGCTCGACTATGTGCTGCGCGAGATGACCTCGCCCGCAGGCGGCTTCTACTCGACACAGGACGCCGACAGCGAAGGGGTCGAAGGCAAGTTCTTCGTCTGGACCACAGAGGAGATTGCCGAGATCCTGGGCGAAGAGGACGGTAAGCTGTTCTGTGCCTGCTACGATGTCACCCCGAGCGGTAATTGGGAAGGTCACTCAATCCTCAACCGCCCGAAGCCACTGGCTCAACTCGCCAAGGAACTCAAGACTCCTCTTGAGGAACTCTCTGCGACCCTCGACTGGGGCAAGCAGAAACTGCTTGAGCGACGAGCCACCCGTATCGCTCCCGGTCGCGACGAAAAAATCCTCGCCGCCTGGAACGGCATGATGATCGGGGCCATGTCGCGCGGAGCCCAGGTGCTCGGGGATAAGCGGTACTTAGCGGCGGCACAGAATGCAGCAAGGTTTGTACTGACCCAAATGCGCAAGCCAGAAGACCGTGGGATAGGCTTCCAGCCTGTCATCCCCCCGGAACGACAGGCTGGAAGCCTATCCCACGAACAACCCTCCGAGCCCTCAACCCTCAACTCTCAACCCTCAACCTCTTCCCGCCTCCTCCACACCTACAAGGACAGCACTCCAAAGCTCAACGCCTATCTCGACGACTACGCCTGCCTGATCGATGGCCTCATCGATCTCTACCAGACCGACTTCAATGACCGCTGGCTTCAACAGGCTCACGACCTCGCCGGATTCATGAAGAAGCACTTCGCCGACCCGACCGATGGCATCTTCTTCTACACCAGCGATGACCACGAGGCCCTCATCAACCGCACCAAAGAGGTCCAGGACAACGCCACCCCCGCCGCTCACAGCTGCGCGGCGCTGGCGCTGTTGCGATTGATGCGAATCAGCCAGTGGACCTTCGAAACCTCGGGTTGGAAGGCTCTCGAAGCTGTCTCCGGCCTGATGGCCGACCACTCGCGGGGAGCATCGCAAGCCCTGATCGCACTCGACTTCGCCCTCGGCCTGACTCCCGAACTAGTGCTGGTCGAAGGTGGCCAGCCCGACAAGGCCGACCAGTTACTGGCCACGTTCCACCGCCGGTTCGTCCCAAGCTACACGCTGTCCCGCTTTCAGAACAGCGGTGAACCTAAAGACGAAGACGGCACGCGTCCTCACCCCGCCCTCGAAGGCAAGCCTCCCGCCACCAGCGTCACTCTCTACGTCTGCCACCACGGAGCCTGCCAAGCCCCCGCCATCGGCTACGACGACGCCAACATGGCGATTCGGATGGTGTAATCAAGATGACGTAGGGTCACAGTTCAGGGTACATATCGCCGCTAATCGTAAGGCTGCATTGATCAGACATCGCCTTGGCACATACCTGACGCAGCTCCACGGCCTCCCGCTTGAACTGCGACGTATACGTGCGACGCCCCGCGACCGGCTTCGTGGACGACACGGACTTCGAGGGGGCGACAGACTTCATGGGGACCACTGACTTCTTGGACTTCACAGACATGCGACGATCTCCTCACAGGATAGGATACTCTCCCTTTCCCGCGCCCACGAAGCGTGGGGAAGTCCAGTTTCGTTCACTCCTCGTCTCAAACGCACGAGCCACCGGGGCTTGCAACATTCGGTGATGTCAAACACTGCTATCGCGCGCGCCACAGCACCGCGTCAGAGATCCCCAGTTCGAGTTGCTTGGCGGCGATCTCCTGCCGAAACCGCCGGGCATCTTCGGGGTATCCTTTCGTCGGTTTGATCCCCGGAATTCGGGTGGCCCAATAGTGGTTAAACTGCTCCATCGCGATCTCACGCAGGTACTTCGACAAGATCGAAG
The DNA here is from genome assembly GCA_031431195.1 of Planctomycetota bacterium. GTDB lineage: Bacteria > Planctomycetota > Planctomycetia > Planctomycetales > Planctomycetaceae > TH-plancto1. Next base: position 11,903 of record JANPCU010000336.1, read on the forward strand.
CCGCAGCTGTGGGAAGGTACTGCTCCGCGCGCACTTGAAAGCGGACCTCGCCGCCGCGAATCTGGTAGCGGCTGCATCCGGCGGACTCTTCCAGACGCGGGACGAAGAGAGCGCCGAACGTTTCGCTGAGTAAAGATCCGTATTGGTTACGGCCCCCGTGCTTGTCGCAGATGACGAGTGCGGGGACACCATCAGCGGGCCAGTTTCGTTCCAGTAAGGCCAAGGTTGTCCGCGACAGCACGACCCCTTTGCTTCCGGCAGCTGTGCATTCGCGATTGAAGCGCGGGGTCTCGACCAGGTCACTGCGGAGGGCGGCCACCCGGACTCCGGCGGCGAGGCATGCGTCACGCAGGTCGCTGGCCCACTGCTGGATATCGGGTAAAGCGGCAGCCACGGGCAGTGAGAGGTCCCCCTCGCGCAGCCACGGTTCTCCCTCACCGGCTACGAGCGGTGAGCCCGTCAAACGAGTGACCAGCTCGGAAAACGTGCGCGGGATGGGGCCAGTCTGGGCGAGCAAGGCCAGCGCACTGGTCTCCAGCGAGGCGATCCCACGCGATGGGGTGTAGACCTGTTTCGAGTCGGCAATATGCAGCCGCGTTCCCCGGTGATCCGACTCCCGATCGATCACCCCCGCCAGCGCGGCGTACAGATCAAACGCATCTGCGGGGGCGGGAACGTCCCAGACGGTGACGCTGATGGTGAGCGGCCCCAGATTCGGTCCGTAACCCGCCTCATCAGTCCCGATCCAGCGGCCCGTTATGGGTGGATCCGGATGTGAAGGTGACATGCTGATCGCTGGCAAATTCGGTGTCCCTTTCCGGCTGCTACAGGTCGCCGATTTCGAGTGCGCCCTGGCGTGAGATACGGGCAACGATCGACTCAGCAGAAGTCTGATCACTACGGTGACGGGTTGATGGGTTTCAGTAAACTACATTCCAAGCACGATGCAGGTCATGACAGCCACCCAGCCAGCAAAGAACAGGAAAATGCCCACTCGTTGAAGTCGGAGGGCCAAACGGGCCTTTCGGCTCCAATCGATGTGAGAAGATTCACCCACCTGCTTGAGCCATGCTGTGGACCGTGCATGGCCTGTGTTCGATAGGAAATCCCATTCGCCCGGAGTTTCGATCGTTCCACGAGTTAAACGCCCGAGCCGCAACGCTATCCAGCAGCCAATCATACCGGTCAATACACCCACAGCAGCAATTGGGAAAATGATCGGCATCACGCTAGACATGAGAGTGACCCCTCCAGCAAAGACGACCCCTGTTGCAAACTCGGATTTGCAACAGGGGTATCAATGCTTACGACGCTGGCGGCCCACGTTCTGGCGAACGTGGCTACCGCTTAGTACCGGTAGTGATCCGTCTTGTACGGACCTTCAACCGGTACGCCGATGTAGTCGGCCTGGTCCTTGGTCAGCTTGGTCAGCTTCACGCCGATCTTGGCTAAGTGCAAGCGGGCGACTTCTTCATCGAGCTTCTTCGGGAGTACGGTCACGCCGATTGGACGGCTATCCCGCGTGGCCCATAGTTCGATGGCGGCGAGCGTCTGATTGGTGAAGCTATTGCTCATCACAAAGCTCGGATGACCCGTACCGCAGCCGAGGTTCACCAGGCGACCTTCGGCGAGCATGTAGATGCTATTGCCAGCGGGGAAGCTGTACTTGTCGACCTGTGGCTTGATGTTGAGCCGCTTCACATCGCTGCGAGTGTTGAGCTTGTCGACCTGGATTTCGTTATCGAAGTGGCCGATGTTGCAGACGATCGCCTGATCCTTCATCTTCTCCATGTGGGCGACCGTGATGATGTCTTTGTTGCCCGTCGTCGTGACATAGATGTCGCCGGTGCCGAGCGTGTCTTCGATGGGCATGACGCGGTAGCCTTCCATGGAGGCTTGCAGCGCACAGACCGGGTCGATTTCGGTGACGATGACCTGAGCGCCCATACCACGCAGAGCGGCGGCACAGCCCTTACCCACGTCACCATAGCCGCAGACGACGCCGACCTTGCCCGCGATCATCACGTCAGTGGCTCGCTTGATGCCGTCGAGCAGCGACTCGCGGCAGCCGTACAGATTGTCGAACTTCGACTTCGTCACACTGTCGTTCACGTTGATGGCTGGGAAGAGAAGCTTGCCCGCCTTGGCCATTTCATACAGGCGATGAACCCCGGTGGTGGTCTCTTCCGAGACGCCCTTCAGATCCTTGATGATCGTGTGGAAGATGCCGGGCTGTTCTTTGCCGATCTTCTTCAGCAGGTCTTTGATGACCTTCACTTCGTGGTTATCGCTGGGGGAGTCGACCCACTTGTCGCCGTTCTCCATCTCGTAGCCCTTGTGGACCAGCAGAGTCACATCGCCGCCGTCGTCGACGATCAGCTGAGGCCCCTTCTGTCCCGGGAAGATGATCGCTTCCCATGTACACCACCAGTATTCTTCGAGGGTCTCCCCCTTCCACGCGAAGACCGGCGTTCCCGTGGCAGCGATCGCCGCCGCTGCATGGTCCTGGGTCGAGAAGATATTGCACGAGGCCCAGCGAACGTCGGCCCCCAGGTCCTTAAGGGTCTCAATCAGCACAGCTGTCTGAATCGTCATGTGCAGCGAGCCGGTAATGCGCACGCCGGCCAGCGGCTGCAGCGGGCCGTACTTCTCGCGTGTCGACATCAGGCCGGGCATTTCGTGCTCGGCGATGTCGAGTTCCTTACGACCGAACTCGGCCAGGCTCATGTCCCGGACCTTAAAGTCGTTGGCTTTGGCAGGAGCGGCCTTGGCCGAATGTTCGTGAGCAGGGGCCTTCGTGGCTGTCGGCATGATGTATTCCAGAGGGGAGATCGCGGGGACAGGGTATCCGTTCCCGTTTTCAGCTGCGAGAGGGGAAGTTAGGTTCCTGGGCCGCTGGCGACAAGTGGTCGGTGCTTTCAGGACCGGAGATTCAAAGGATCTTCAACAACGCACAAGGGCCAATTCCCGGATTCCGGAAACGGCCCTGCGATTCGCTGCAATAGGTTCTGTACTCAAAGACCTTAGAGGTCGTCGAGATTTGGGGCACCACTGGGGTCGGGAGCGTCATCGACGGCCATCACGACATCGTTTGATGCATCCAGGAAGATCTTGTCTTCCAGGATTTCGCGCACGACCGTGTGCATGGTGGGCTTGCCGATTTCATCGACGAGCGGCGGAGCCCCCTTATTCAGCTGAACCAGACGCTTCTGGATCAGTGTGGAGAGTTTGAACCGGCCGCCAACCTTGTTGACGATCCAGTCTTCCTTGAGTTCATCGAGCATGGAGTTCCGCCTCTTGGTCTGACAGGATCTGGCAAATTTCCTGGACCGTTTGATCCAAGTTGTCGTTGACCACCCGAAATCGGTAGCAATCCACTAGTTTAAGCTCCTCGCGCGCCGTCTGCAAACGTCGCTGGAGAACCTCTTCCGATTCGGTCCCTCGCGCTCGCAGACGCCGCTCGTATTCATCGAGCGAGGGGAGTGTCACAAAGATTGTGACTGCCGAAGGATACATCCGCATGACACTCTGCGCCCCCTCGACATCGATCTCCAAGAGTGCCCATTTCCCCTGTTGCTGCGCGACATCGACTTCCGACCAGAGTGTGCCGTACCAGTTCCCAGTCCGGTGGACCTCGGCACACTCCAGGAACTCGCCATTGTTCCGCTTGGCCTCGAACTCAGCCAGGCTCAGAAAGTGGTAATGCTCCCCGTCGACTTCACCGGGCCGAGGGCCGCGAGTGGTCGCCGACACTGACAGCCGCAACGGCACCGGGCACTCTCGGACCAGTTGCTGCACGATCGTCGACTTGCCACTCCCGGAGGGACCGGAGAGGACAACCACGCGAACCGGATGGGGGGTTTCAGGGGCCGCCAAGCGAAGGCTCCGATGGAGTGAATATTGGGAAGGTGTAGAAGCTGGACTCATCCCACGAAATCAACAGATCAGTTCCATGCTCGGTGGCCGAATGTCAGCTGCTTCCGACGAAATGGGCTGATAACGGAATGTTGAGTATGGCACAAACCCTGCCGGCCAGCATGATTCCAGTCGGCAGAGCACTCGCTGTTGTAAGGGAGCGAGGGGAGGATTGACCCGATCCACATAGATGTGGCAGATTTCACCAGTCCCCTGAAGAGTGTGAGCATCGTCCAAGAGATAGGACGGCATGTAACCGATCCAATGCCCTCCCTGGCTGCTGAGGAGCTTAATCGCGGACGAATCCACTGGGTGATCAGTCTCGCAATGGGGCAAAACTCGTTCGCCGGGAATCAGTGTCGCGATTTGCAATTGCGAGGCCTGCGGGAGATATCGCAAGCCATGAACCCAGAACCAGGTGCGGTATCCAAAATCCGGTTCAAATTCCGGGAGCGGGAAGAGTTCCAGAGTGTCCGTGGCCCGCCGCCCGCCACTGCGGCTCAGAATCGTCATCGGGCTCGTTGTCGTCGGTGGCAACCCCAAGAGAGCAATGTATTCCGGGAAATCTGATCGACTGGAGGAGAGCAGCCGGTTCGTGAACATCGGAAACAGAGTCCGCGACCGGTAGACTTGATGCAGGTCGGGAAATGAGACAAACGGCTGGAAACCGTCTGCTTGAACAGCCCCTTGAATGTAAGTGAACTCGAAGCACTCCTCGCACCCGACACCACCGACCTGAGCCAGTCGAGCGACGGGATGGAATCTCCGAGTCGTTGGACTTTGCCAAGCGACGAACAAGGCATGGAGAACTTCAGTCATGTTGAAATCTCCGAGAGACAAGGGCGGCACAGTTCAATTCTAGCAGACGCAAACTGAAGTCACGTGAGGATGGGGTCATGATTTCGGGCGGACCTGCGCCAGCACGCTGAATGTCGCTACACATTTGCCGCGTGATCGCCGTTATCTGGTACATCGACAATCATCTCAGTGCCAAATGGAAGCGTCTCCGGTCGGATAGAAATACTGTCCACTGTGACGCCTTGCGGCAGTTGAGAGAACCGATCAAGAACCTGTTCGGCAAACGCTCTCACGTCGGTGGCGATGCGGAGCTTCGCATAACGATCATCGAGTTCATACACGCGGTAGATGTGGTACGGGTCGGCGCTGTCACGGATTTCAATCAACTGAGAGACAGACAAATGAAGGATCTGTGTGAATTTGCCGCTTGTTGATTTGACTTCGACTTTGCTGTTTGGCTGCCCATGTAGCTTTACCGTAAAGTCGAATGCAGCGATGGCATTCTCATCAGCTACCCAGACATGTGACTCGACATCCTTGGAAGAGTGCCGAGATTCAAAGTAGGCATCCATCAACTCTTCTCCAGCCAGTCCAACATCATCAGCGCGTTGTCGCGCCCGTTCCAACTCGGACCTCGTGATACGCCGACCAGTGTTGCGGCCAAGAAGTCTGCTGGTCCCTTCAAGACCGCCTTGAGAGGCATCTTCGATCGCAGCATCCAGCAGCAACTCGTAAACTGGATGGGCCTCAGAAGTCCCAGATGCGTGGACAATGAACCAGAGCGCCGCCAAATCGATAGCCTGCATGCTGCCGACACCAGAATCTTGAATACCGGCGTGAAGGCGAGCATCCTCTGGCAAGTTCTGAGCGACGAAAACAGCACGAGCGGCAGTTGGGAAGAGATCGCCTTCAAAATCAAAAATGACGAAGTCGCCAGCAGCAAGCGAGTTAAAACGATCTAGTTGATCGAGGGGATTCGGAATGTACTCGCCGTTGAGTCGCCAGTTCTTGTAGGCTCTGCCCTTGATGATCTTCCTCTGGAGGTTATACGCCCTCGCATGGCCGGGGCCGTACAAGAAGAGGTCGAGCGTGATCTTACCACGACGGCCTACGTCTGTTTCTGGCAGAGATGAGTACAGGCGGTCGATGAAAACGTCCGCATTCAGGTTGATGGACTTCTGATTTCCCGCATTCTTGTTGCGAAACTGCCACTCAAATAGCGTGAGATCTGAATCCGTCAGCCGCTTGATTGCCAATTTACCCATTACTGATCCCCTCGCAGAGCTTTCAGCATTTCTCCAGCGATTGACTTCGCCAAGAGTGGTGGGACAGCGTTGCCAATCTGGCGTAATGCTGAGTTCATTGAACCTGAAAAAATGAATCCATCCGGGAACGACTGAAGCCTCGCGGCTTCTCGGACAGAGATTGTTCGTGCCTGATCGCTGTCGTAGTGGATGTGAGAGTACGTATCTTTACCGAGGTGAGCCATCAGTGTCCGGGCAGGAAGATCTGGCTCCATCTTTCGCCACTTGTTCGGGAATTTCGTATGGTCGTATGGAGGGACGATGGATTTCTTGATCGCTTCATACTCCAAGGTTCCCTTCTTGAGTTTTCTGCCCTCTGAACACTCAAGTTCAAAAAGCTTTGCATGAAAGAGATTCATCGCGTGCTGATGTGCCTGCGGGTACTGATCGCCTGGATTCATGACTCGGAAAATCTGGTAATCTCGTGGCAAATACCGGATCACGTGTTCGCAGATGCCCTCATTACTCTCGAAGCCCGGCCAATTCCGCATGGAATGGGCGTAATCGTTCAGTTTGACCCCTTTCCGATAGGGAATAAGTGTGTCAAGCCGCTGAGTTGCCTTCTTCGTTTTGCCTTCAAGATGAAGAGTGATCTTCGGCAAATCTTCCAATGCGTCGCGAGCACTCACTGAGTTTGGAAGGCTCCCAGATGCTTCCGGTGCCGCTGAGTAATGCGTGTCATCGTACAAAGTCTTTCTGGATCGAAGTGACTTGAGTGCAACGTCACGAGAACCCTGGTATCCGACTGGTAGCATGGAATGGTGTGATGGCTTAGGAAAGACAACTTCCGCGTCCATCTCGCGGCGGTAAGCGACAAGGAACATCCGCTCTCGCATCTGCGGAACCCCATAATATGCAGAATTGAGCAGGGTGTAGCGGGCAACGTACCCCAAGCCGTCAAGTACTTCACTGACTTCTTCGGCGATATTGTGCCCACCGTAGTTCATCATGTCAGGCACGTTCTCAATGAGTAGTGCGAGGGGCTGAAGCTCCTTTACATAGTGAAGGTATCGAAGGTAGAGATTGCCCCTTGCATCGTTCTTAAATGCGTTTGGGTGATCGTCCACTTCTCGGAGCTTTGCGCGCCCGACTCGGGCAAACGCTTGGCAAGGTGGACCACCAATGATCACGTCGATGCAACTTGTAGTCGTCTTTCCGAGGCCAAATTCATCTACAATGTCTTGTGGATTCACGACGGTGATGTCATGCGCTTTGCCGTGCGGTCCGTGTTCGTCATTGAAAAAATTGCGAGCATGCGAACGCGCCGCAAGTGGGTCAAATTCGACGGATGCCGACAATTCGAATCCGGCAGCATGGAATCCGAGCGAAAGCCCGCCGCAACCCGCAAACAAGTCGAGTGTGCGCACAGACTGACCGGACCGAACCCTTTCAAGTTTGGTCTCTAATATTGACTTGGATTTCGTGAGCCGTCTGGCTGTGGCGGTATTCATGGTAGGGGGCAGCGACTCCTTCGCTTCTGGGTGGCAAGTGACATCAATCCCAAGAGTCGCTTTCCGCATTTACGCCCGTCAGACTCTTGCGACCAGATCAAGATACCGTCCAGAGGGATTGTGACGCAAGTCCACCTGACGTAAAGGCTTCCATCACTCCACATTCTGCACGATCTCTCGCAGCTTCTCCACGACCGCTTTGGCATCCACCACGCGGTGGGTGATCGCCACATCGTTGGACTTCGAGCCGATGGTGTTGACCTCGCGGTTCAGTTCCTGGCACAGGAAGTCGAGCTTACGTCCGGCGGACGGATGGGCGTTGAGCGAGTCCTCGAACTGGCTCAGATGCGACTGCAAGCGGGCGAGTTCTTCGGTGATGTCGCATTTATCGGCGAACAGGCTGACCTCGCGGACCAAGTCCTGGTCGGTGACGGTCGAACCCGTGCCACTCAGCAATTGGGTCACGCGCTCGCGGATTTTGTCGCGGTAGGCGGTGATCACCAGCGGAGCCCGTTCGAGGACATCCTGGCGGCACTGACGCAGGTCGAGAATTAGTGATCGCATCTCGTCCCGCATCGCCTGGCCCTCGCGGGCTCGGAACTCCTGAACCTTGACCAGGGCCTGGGTGACCGCCTGCTCGACGAGTTTCCAGTCTTCGTCGTCGAGTCCCGCACCGGCCTCGTCGATCGCCACGCCCGGCAGAGCCAGCAGTTCCCCCATCGAGGGGAGTGGTGCCGAGAGCTGGGCACAGACAGCTTGTATCTGATGCCAATAAGCCGTCAGCAACGAACGGTTAATCAGCGAGTCTTCGCGCGGGCCGATCCCCTGCACTCGCAAGCTGATGTTGACCGTGCCGCGCCCGATCGACTGCCGAATCAGCTTCTCGATCTCGTGCTCTTTCGAGGACCACGAATCGGGGCAGCGGATTGAGACCTTGAGGTGGCGATTATTCACGCACCGGACCTCGGCCGAGACAGCGAACCCGCCGTTCTCTGCCTGGGCCGATCCGAAACCGGTCATGCTCAACAACACTATGTGCAGTCCATTCGATTACGGTAAACGGTCCGTGGGGGACCCGTCCAACCCCTGCTCAAAACGGGTCCTCACGCAGGGAGCCAGGTGCCCCCGGCGGGGGGGGACACCCATAGGGGTGGGCGGCGCGGGGGGGG
>JANPCU010000337.1:0-7168 GCA_031431195.1 Planctomycetota bacterium
CATTTCCCAGGGTGCGCTCCTGCGTCGCGACCCTGGGCTATGGTGTGCAACCCCTTCGGGGTACAGAGGTCTTCAGACCACCGAGAATTTGCCGATCGAAGAAATATTCTCTCACGACACGCAAACTTGAATGGTTTGCAGTGCAGAGGACGCAGAGTTCTGAAGGAATGCCTGTCTCTGCGTCCTCCGCGCCCTCTGCGTTTCTTATGTCTGAGGCGATTAAACGACTACGTGGGTCATGTTATTCCAGACTGCGCCTTCTCGCGCTGACTGAAATCTGTGTGATGAACTCTGCCGACTTTACTGACGCCCCTGCATGTTGGAACTCCGTGAACGTCTGAGCGGACTCAACTAACCACATTCAATCTCTCCTCGTCAACTGCATCTCGACTTCACAGTCGAGTACCCCCAAGCCGGAATGAGCTGCCGGAATCGCCGGGTACGCCACTCGCCCGCACTGGGGGGCATCGCCGATCTGCCGTTGTTCCGGAGTCAGGTAGTCCGTCTCCCCCGGCGTATCAAACCGCCGCTTTAAACCCCACACCTGGGCCAGCGAGTCCTGGTAGAGCAGCGTCCATTGGTCTTGATTCGCCTCTAAGATTCTGACGGTTCCCCGCTGACCCCGGTGCAGCACGAACAGTTCGGGATGGCCATAACGCAGGGCCTTCTCGGGATCGATCGGGCCGGACTTCGGGGTGCGATAGCGCGGACCGGGGTAGTCCTGACCAAACAGAAAATCGAAGTGAATGTCGATCACCTCGGGCGAGTAACACGTCGTGTATCGCCCGTCGATCGCCACAGTAGAACGCCGCAACGGGTCCGGCTCTTGTGCGAAGCAAGCCAGCGCATACTGTGCCCAGTTGAACGTCACGACCGTGCGCCCGCGCAGCTGTCGGTCTTCCAGAAACTGCATCGCAGCGACGGGGTACTGACTCGCGTCGACCTCTAGTCGAGTCACCCGAGGGGCCAGCCGGACACCCATGAACAGAGTGCCGATGAGTAGGCAGGCGATGCCCCACTGCACGCTGCTCTGGCTCAGCGGTGTCGGGGCCGACTTGTCCGGACTCTCGGTGATCCGCTGCCAGGCCGACTGCAAGTGCGGTGGAATCCAGAACGCCACCAGCAGCGCCAGGAACGTCAGGTGACGAATGTGGCTGACCGCCTGCCAGCAGACCAGTCCGAGGATCATCAACTGCGTGAAGTCTTTGGGGAGTCGCGAGTACTTCAGTGAGAACAGTGCCACCACGATCAGGGCCCAAAACGGGAACGCCTCGGCAGTAAAGAGCGGGATCGGCTGCCAGTCCTGAATCTCCGGCTGCGGATGCCCGATGGCGGCCAGCATCCAGCGATGCAGCGCGAGGCCATATGGAGTGGCGAACGTCCCCAGTCCCGCAACACAGCTCATCAACACATATCGGCGAATGCGCCCCTCAGCAGACCAGCCCCACAGGCACAATGCCTCGACGCTGCGAAACACCAGATACGCCACGAAGATCGCCAGCCCCGCTGCAAAGCTGCCATGCGTATTCGTCCAGACCGCGAAGAGTCCGAAGCTGAGCCATAAGCAGCGCATGCGTTTCCAGCTGTATTCCGCTCCCTCGTCGAGAGCCAGCGGTGGCGATTTCCAGGGGCGCAGATTCCAGCGGCCTTCCCAGCCTGCGAAGATCCAAGACAGGCTAACCAGCATGAGACTGAACATCGTGTAGCCCAGCACCTGTGGGCGGAAGTGCCAGTGAAACGCCAGTCCGAACGACGCGAGGAGCGCACACACTCCAGCTGTCCCCCAACTGACCTGCTGACGGCGAGCCTGAAACAAAATCAGTCCGAGTACGAGTTGGCTCAGCAAAAACTTGCCGACCACCAGTCCAGTCGGGCCGAACCGCATCTCGGTCCAAGCGGTGAGCAACTCGGCGAGGTTCTCGTGGTTAATCCACGGGAACCCGATGGCCGTGAACGAGCCGGTGGTCGCCTTCGCCAGTCGACCGGTTTCGATCCAGTCCCGCCCAAACAACGAGTGCCCCCACAGGTCGGGGTCTGCCTCGTTCATTCCCATCACCAGACCGCCGGTCGCTAGAATGAACAGGACCCACACGACCTTGAGCGCAGCCAGCTGCGCCGAGGTCGCGGGCTGATCGTCAGCGGCGAGGAGCGGTTGTGCCGATTGTTCGGAGAGTGTCGTGCTCATGTCGTTTCGCGAGGGGGGCGAAGGGGACGGTACTCGGTGACGGAGTCGCATCCCTGCACCGTGACCTGCCTGAACCTAGGTCACAATTGCCAGTCAGTGCGGGGAGAAGCGTGCCCGACCGAGGAGAGCTGCTTTTTCAGCGCAGTCTGCCCCCCTACAATCGGACTCCTGTGGGGCACGTTTCCGACGTGCCCGTGGGAAAGGCTTCCAGCCTGTCGTCTTTAGTGAAGAATGACTGGCTGGAAGCCTATCCCACGGCCTGCCACTCTCTGCCTTCCCCGCCACTGCCCGAGCCCTCCGCATGCGTATCGCCTACCTCGAATGTGCCACCGGCATCAGCGGAGACATGACGCTGGCCGCTCTCGTTGACGCGGGGGTGGAACCGGCGGTGATCCAAGCGGCGGTCGCGGCGCTCGGCATACCGGGGGTCGAGTTGCGGTTTGAGTCGGTGATGAAGTCCTGCTTCCGCGCCACAGCTGTCCGCATCCAGCACCCGCCGGGCCAGCCGCACCGAGGGTACTCGCAGATCGCCAAGATGATCGACTCGGCGACCGGGCTGACCGAGCGGACCAAGACGCTGGCCAAGTCGATCTTTCGCGTGATCGGCGAGGCCGAGGCCCGTGTGCATGGTTCGTCGCTCGACGAGATTCACTTCCACGAAGTGGGGGCCATCGACTCCATCGTCGACATCGTGGGAGCCGCTGCCGGGTTCGATGCACTCAACGCCGAGGTCATCGTCTGTGCCCCGCTGCCGACTGGACGCGGGTCGGTGCGGATCGATCATGGCGTGTGTCCGGTGCCGACGCCGGGGACAGCGGAGATCCTCAAGGGGATTCCCCTCGTGGACCTGCCGATCATGGCAGAACTCACCACTCCGACGGGAGCTGCGATCGTCAAGGTGCTGGCCGATCGGTTCGGAGCGCTGCCCGCGATGACAATCGAAGCGGTCGGTTACGGAGCTGGGACGATGACCCTGCCCGATCGGGCCAACGTGCTGCGGCTGTTCGTCGGCGAAGCAGTCTTGTCAGCCGACACCGATCAGGTGTGTCTGCTGGAGACGAACCTCGACGATGTCACTGGCGAGGTGATCGGGTACGTCAAGCAGGCCGCGTTGAAGGCCGGGGCGCTCGATGTCTACACGACGCCGATTCAGATGAAGAAGGACCGGCCCGGCGTCATCGTCAGCGTGCTGTGCCGTCCGGAAGATTGTGAGCGGTTCGAGACGCTGCTGTTCCAGGAGACCGGCACGCTCGGCATCCGCCGCCACCGCATTGAGCGCGTCAAGCAGGCCCGCCAAGCCTACACCGTGCAGACCGCCTTCGGCCCGGTCCAAGGTAAGCTCGCCTGGCAACCGGGCGGCTCCCCGCGATTCGCCCCCGAGTTCGAAGACTGCGCCCGCGTCGCCACCGAGCAAGGCGTCCCGCTCCGCGATGTCTACCTCGCCGCCGAGGGGAGCTTCGCGAGTGAATCGATCCGCGTCGAAGAAATCGCGAAGCCCGCCCAAGACGCGGCCCACGACCACGGGCACTCACACGATCATTCTCACTCACACGACCACAGCCATGACCACGGGCACTCCCACGACCACGGGAATTAACGCGCGGGTGGTGGCCATCCGACCGCCTCACTCCTCCGGGTGACTCGCGATATTGGGGCGTGATTCAGAGAGGCGCAATCGTCGCCTTAACATCGAGCTGGCCAGCGAAACGGGTCAGAGAAGCATGTTGACGATAAACACTCGAATCAACACGCCGATCATGAAGAGGATGTCCTGATCAGGGACTCCATCCCAGCCGGGCCTCGAAATTTCGCCTCTGATCCAGATGAAATCCAAGACCACGATGATCGCCGCGATTGCGATCCAACCCGTGACCATTCCGAGGAAACCGCCTCGCCAAACCATTGTGGCGGCGATGGCGACGAAGACTCCCCACCCGATGAATCCGTAGCAGGTCAGCTGAGTGAGAGTCTCCAGGCTCAGGAGCGGCATTGACTACAACTCCCGCACCCAGATGTTCCGGAACCGCGTCGGGTTGCCGTGGAACTGGAGTGAGATCGAGTCCTTGGCATCGTGAGCCGTGTAGTTCGGCGGGGTTTCGTAGTCGGTCGGCCCGCGCAGCTCGGTGTGGTCCTGAACCAGCACGCCGTTCTGTAGCACGGTGAAGTACGCGGGCGACTTCAGCGACCCATCGGCCCGAAACCGAGGAGCCTTGAAAATGATGTCATAGGTCTGCCACTCGCCCGGCTTGCGACAGGCGTTCACCAACGGAGGCCGCTGCTTGTAGATCGAGGCGCACTGTCCGTCGAAGTAAGTCGGGTTGTCCCACGAATCGAGAATCTGCACCTCGTAGCGGCTCATGAAATAGATGCCGCTGTTCCCCCGCCCCTGGCCATGCCCTTCAACCTTCTCGGGCGTCGCGAACTCCAGATGCAACTGGCAGTCGCCGAACTTGTCCTTGCTGCGGACGGAGCTGCCGACCACTCCATAGCCGTCCTTGAACACCCAGTTCTTGACCCCGTCCCAGGCGTCCATGTTCTCGCCGTCGAAAAGTACCTTCGCATCAGAAGGCACCGGCTTCGAGGTGTCGACCAGACGCGGCTCGGTCCAGTTGACCCCGCTCTTCCACTCTTCCGTCATGCCCCAAGCTCCCACAGCCAATACGGCAGTAGCCACAATCCAACGAATCGGCAGACGCATGATGCAATGTTCCTGTGGGTGAGTGGGAGAAGCCGACAGACAGGGCGAGACCAAGAGGAATGGGCTGGTCCATGGGGCGGTGGAGGGGAAGTGGTGCTCGACAGAGATTGTCGCAAGGAGAACGGTAGCACGTTTTCGGCAAGTTCCCAAGCTCTCTGACTTTGATCCAAGCGGTTGCATAGCCGAGAAGTCGAGTAGGCTGTATTTTTAAGACAAGACAGAACCCAGAGCTGGATGACACAAATGAGCAACACTGCGGGCAAGCGATACCAGGTTTTTGTGAGTTCAACGTTTCGGGACTTGAAGGAGGAACGCCAAGCGGTTCTTGATTCAATTCTTGAAATGGGCCACATTCCAACGGGAATGGAGATGTTTCCGGCTTCAAACGAAACGCCATTGGAAATCATTGAACGTGCGATCATCGACTGTGACTACTACGTCTTGATCATTGCCGCAATGTATGGGTCGGTTGATCAAGAACATGGTATTTCATTCACAGAGCGAGAGTTTGATTTGGCAGCGAAACACCAAAAGCACATCCTTCCCTTCTTGCACAGCGATCCAGGAAATCTTCCTGCCAACCGCGCCGACGTCAAACCTAAAGTCAAGAAGAAGCTTGAGGATTTCAGAAAGAAGGTCGAACAAGGGCCTCACTGCAAATATTGGGAATCAGCTTCCGATTTGAAGTACAAAGTTGTCCTCGCCATGCAACACGCGATGTCTTACTTCCCGCAAGTCGGATGGGTCAGAGCGGATCAAGTGGGAAACCATGATCTCATGGCACGGCTGGTTGACCTTCAAGAGCGATTCGACAATGTTGTTGTCGAGAAGGATCGTATTGAGTCAGAACTCATGGAGCTGCAATCAGATCCCCAAAAAGACTTGGCATTCGGTGATGACATGGTTGAGATCGAATTTAGCCAAGTCAGGTGTACTGACGGAGGTGTATTTAGTCCAGAGCCAGTCAGGATGAAATGGTCGGAGATCTTTTTTCTAACCGCCAATCTCTGCATACCGAAAGCGATAGAATCCCATGTTGCCAAACGGCTCTCTGGATTTGCAAGTCCGCGTGGATTAGACTCTGGCTTTGATATCAAAGAGTCTTCATTTTTCGTGATACGGACAAAGCTACTTGCCCATCAGTTGATTCACGTTGATTCTGAAACAATTTACTACCCCGAGCGGATGAACCCTCCAAATCCTTACGGACATCTGAACCCCGTATACACTCAGACCAAGCCAGACTCAGGCCCTGTTTACGCTCAGAGGCCAAAGCAAGTCACCTTTTGGCGATTGACACCACGGGGAAATCTATTGTTTCTGAGTCGAAACGCAATTCCCCGTGATGATCGCGCAGTCCAAGATCGTCCACTTGATGAATGACTGCAATTGGTCCATCTTAGACTTTTTCCGATTACTTGCTTCGAGTGAGCATCCGAGCAGGTATTGGCTCACTCTGCTACGATACTGCCACTCAAACTTGGCGGCGTGAGTGGTGACTTATGCTTGCGATCCCTCTCTCCTCTTCTACGGAAAGCCCCCCTTGGACTGGCCGACTGATCTCGATGACCAAATTGCCCAGACAATGCGCTGGGACCAATTTCGGCTGACGCGCGCTTGGCGGACAGTGCAGCAACTCAAAACACAGGGGAAACCCTTCGATCCCCAGCTGTTGAAGCTGATGCAGGATGTCGAGAAGTCGGCGCGGATTCGCGAGCAGCGGATCGCCGATCTGCCGAAGATTGAGTACGACGCGGAACTGCCGATCACCGGTCGGCGAGAAGAGATCATCGCCGCGATTCGCGAGCAGCAGGTGATTGTCGTGTGCGGCGAAACCGGGTCGGGGAAGTCGACCCAGCTGCCGAAGATGTGCCTGGAAGCCGGGCGCGGGATGAGTGGGTTGATCGGGCATACCCAGCCGCGCCGCATCGCCGCGCGCTCGGTCGGGGCGCGACTAGCCGAAGAGCTGGGCGTCAAACTCGGAGGGCAGGTCGGGTACAAGATCCGGTTCAACGATGTCTCCAGCCCGCGCTCACTCATCAAACTAATGACCGACGGCATCTTGTTGGCCGAGTCGCAGCACGACCGATTCCTTGACCGGTATGACACGATCATCATCGACGAGGCCCACGAACGGTCGCTGAACATCGACTTCCTGATGGGGTACATCAAGAAGATTTTGCCGAAGCGACCCGATCTGCGGGTGATCATTACGTCGGCGACGATTGACTCCGAACGGTTCGCGGAGTTCTTTGGTTCCGTGAGCGGCACGGCGCTAGCCGCCG
>JANPCU010000338.1:0-18785 GCA_031431195.1 Planctomycetota bacterium
CCCCCGTACTGTCTTTGTGTACCCCCACTACCCCCGGGCTGGCTCCCGGCCCGCGCGCCCCGGGCCGCTCACCAACCGACTCATCCTGTTCACAGCACGGGCTTCGCCCTCCCGACTGTGGAAGTCTCCCCATCCCTCACGGCCCCTTCACATCCAGGCAAATCAGCCGGTCCTCGCACCTGAGATACATCCGCCCGCGCGAGATGACGGGGGCAGTCCAGCAGGGGGACTTCATGCCGGGCACCTCGCAACGGGAGACCTCGGCGAACTGGGTCTTGTCGACTTTCACGAGCGACAGCATCCCGCCGCGTTCGGCCAGGACGATGAACTGGCCATCGGCTAGGATTTTCGAGGCCCGCCCATAGAACGGCCACGCGACCGGCTGCTGCGTGGCGGCGTCGACGATCTTGCCCTCCGGGTCTTGCTTGAGTCCCTTGAGCTGTTCTTCGGACATGCCGGGCGTTTCCCAGAGAACCTCGCCGGTGTCGGCTTTCAGGCAGCGGAACAGCCCCTCATTCTCGTGTCGCCCACTGAAGCCATAGAACGCTCCGTCGTGGTGAATCGCGGTCGACCAGTGGGTCAGCAGGTTATTGGGGTTCTGCCAGACGACATCAAAGCTCTTGTTGTCCGGCTTGACCTTCAGCAGCGCCGCCCCGAGTCGATAGGCTGCCGAGATCATAATCGTGTCCCCGGTGACGACCGGTTGAGCGGCGTTGACCGACTCATGCACGCGGGGTCGGAACCAGAAGTGGAACCGCTCCTGGCCCGTCATTGGGTCGAGCGAGACCAGCCCGTGCCGCATCAGGCACAGCAGGTGTCGCTGTCCATGGATCGTCTCGCAGATTGGTGAGGAGTAGCTGGTGACCATCTCGTCGCCGGTCCACTCATACTCTGGCTCTCCCGTCCAGCCGGTGGCCGCCTTGTCCCAAGTCGCCTTTCCGACGCATTGCCACAGCGGCTTGCCGGAGGTGGCATCGAAGGCCACAACGCCGGAGTTCGGCTGGCCACCGACGAGGACGATGAGCGTGTTGCCTTCGAGCAGCGGTGATGACCCCACGCCGAAGAACCCGTCCGGGATCGTGTACTCCTTCCGCAGTTCCCGCTTCCAGATCTGCTTCCCGTCGAGCAGAGACAAGCAGACCAGCGTCCCCTCGGCCCCCAGCGTATAACACCGGTCCTTCGTCAGCACCGGCGAGCAACGCGGCCCGTTGTTGTAGCCGTAGGGGTCTTCGAATTGACTCGGCTCGGCATGCGTCCACAGCGGAGCCCCGGTATCCGCGCGGAGGCACTCGGTAATCTCTTCATCCTGCAGGCGATGGTGCAACACCAGCCGGTTCCCCAGCACCGACGGAGCGCTATACCCCGTCCCGACCTCCCGATCCCATAACCGAGTCGGTCCTGCCGCTGGCCATTTCGCCAACAGCCCCGTCTCACTCGAGATGCCGGTATGACGCGGACCGAGGAAGCACGGCCAGTCTTCGCCGGGGCGATCAGGGGCAGGAACCTCTTGTGCCCAGACAGCTGTTCCGCACGTCATGGCCCAGAGTGCGAGTCCGATCCACCGGAGCCGGGTTGGCCAAGCCGTGCTCCGGTGGGCAGACTCTGGAGTCTGGTCAATCGACATACTTTCATCTCCCGTTTCTCGGATCCGTGGCGACTCGGGAGCCTCATCAATCGGCCCCCTGAATCGCCTGGGCCATTGGAATGAGTCTGGAGATGAACAGCAAGCACCCGACGCAAGAAAGGGCCAGTGGCGTGCATTCGCTTCTCGCACCTTCGAGGCACTGACCCTGCTTGGAGGCAGAGGATCAAGCCCGTCAGCCAATGGACGGGATCAAGCCCACCAACCGGCAACCGTGCACATACTTCGAACAGCGGGCCGCTCGCATGGTGAGCGGGAAAAACATGTCGCGCAGCTCTCGCTCGCTGCCAATCGGCGTCTTCCCCTCGAGCACCGCCAGCCGGTCCATCCGGCACGGAAATTCTAACTTGAGTTGCTGCCGTCCATATTGCCGATAGAACGTCAGGTCGTAATCAATGGTCACGCGCAGCTGCCCGTCGAGGGAAGCGAAATGCTCGCGGCGGTACTCGACGACAATGATCGGTTCCGGATTCGCGAGAATGTCGGACATGCGCGCGGCCGGTGCGGCGCTTCGCAAGGCCGGGATCAACTCCGCATAGCTCCGCTCACCCACCGGTTCGTTGGCTCGCAGCTGCATGCGATGCTTGCCGGTGACGCGGTTGTTTCGCCATTTCACTTCGAGGAACAGATCTCGCTCGGGCAAGAGCTGGTCATACCACCGCAAACGAAGTTTGCGCCGCAAGCCCAACCCATCGAGATTCGCGTGACAGGCGGACAATCCAGGGTCATCGAAGTAAACACTGCGAACCATTGACACCTTGTGGTTGTGGACGAGGCGGCGACTGTTCGACTCCAGCACGCGACGGACCGAGTCGAGGTCGACTCGATCAAAGGTGAACTTCGTCTCGCGCCGCACCGCCAGGTCGGAGCGGGACTCGCCCTCGTCAATGAGTTGGAATTGCAGTGGCATCAGACGAGCGAACTCAGGTTCACGAACGACAACTCACAATCCGGCAGCTGATCCCGCAGCTTCGAGATCAGCTTCGCGGTTTCTGCGGAGCTGGTCTGCTTGATCCCGATGCGGACCTGCCCACGGGCTCCCTCGACATCAAATCGTTGAAGCGTGTACGGGCCGCAGGTTCGCCCGATGACTTGCAGGACCCCAGCATCTTCCGAGTCTGAGAATCTCGCTGCGGCCCCGGTAATGGTCAGCAGCAGATTTTGATCACGACGCCCCTTGCCGGTAATGTGCATACCGACGATATAGATCGTGGCGACCAGCACCAGCGCCACCGCCAATAGCGGTTGTTCCGCTCCCAGGGCCAGCCCGACGCCGATGCACAGAAAGAGATAGACCAACTCCTCCGGCTCTTTGATCGCCGAGCGAAACCGCACAATCGACAAGGCACCGACCAACCCCAGAGAGAGAGCCATCGACGACTTCACGACGGCGATGACCCCAATGGTGACGAGAGTCAGCAAGGGGAATACCCGCGTGATCGACTCCGCGTCCGAGGGCGAGGCCCCAAACTTCCGGTAGAGCAGCCGGACATACAACGCCATCGCCCCACCCAGGAGCAGATACACCACCAACGTTAACGCCGAGGTATTCTGCGGGACCGTGACCGCATCGCGCAGCTGTTGCCAGGAGTTCTGAATCTGCTGGCTCGCTTCGTCACCCATGCTCATGTCCTGTGAAGAGGAATACGGACAGGTACGGACCGCCATGCTGGATTCCACGGAGGATTCTGGCGAGTCGCCTCGCAATTGTCGCGTGGAGGCCGTTTCCCCGTGGGGCACGTTTCCTACATGCCTGTCAATTGACTGACCGATTCCCATTCTGAGCCTCAGCTTTCCAGACGGGCACGTAGGAAACGGGCCCCACGAGCAGTAGACTTCGATCATCATGTTCGAACACCTGATCTTGTGCGTGTCCGCAGTCTTGGCGGGGATCATCAACTCCGTCGCTGGGGGCGGGACGTTATTGACATTCCCCTCGCTCACCTACGTCCTCGGCTCGGGGGATGAGGCAGCTGTGATTGCGAACGCGACTAGCACGATCGCTTTGTTTCCCGGATCGCTGGCCTCGGTCTGGGGCTATCGTCAGGAGTTGAAGGGCACGCGCAGCTCACTGCTGCCGCTGTTGATTCCCTCGCTCATCGGCGGAGCAATCGGGACGTGGCTGGTGGTCAGTTATCCGGCCAAGACCTTCATGCTGCTGGTGCCGTGGCTGATTCTGCTGGCCACGTTGCTGTTCATGTTGCAGCCGACAATCTCGAAGTGGACCGGGATTGGCCTGCCGCATGAGGCTCCGACACTGCGGACACGGATCGGCATCGTGGCGTTTCAGTTCCTGGTGGCACTCTATGGCGGTTACTTCGGTGCGGGGATCGGCATCCTGATGCTGAGTTCACTGGCTTTGATGGGGGACTCGAACATCCACCGCATGAACGCGATGAAGGCGCTGCTGGCCTCGATCATTAATGGGACTTCGGTCACGCTCTTCGTCTGGCAAAACAAGGTCAACTGGCCACTCGCCCTGCCCATGATCGTCGCTGGCATCATCGGCGGCTTCGCCGGAGCCACCCTGGCGCGGAAGCTCAACAAGAACCACATTCGCTACGGCGTGATCGTGATCGGCTTCGTCGTCTCGGCGACCTATTTCGTCCGGGTCTATGGGTAGCCCTCTGCCGTGGGGCACGTTTCCTTCGTACCCAAGAATCGGTCCTCCGATTCAACCGCTGAAAAGTCTGAACCCAGGGACGGGCACGTAGGAAACGTGCCCCACGAAACGTGCCCCACGAAGAGGCTGTACCGGCCATTTCTGCCGCTGTTGCTCGTTGTCGCCAACACTCTATGCCGAGGAAGCACTGGACGAGTTACTGTTCCAGCCAAGTTGTATATCACCGCAGCCCCCCTGGCAAAGGATTCTCCATGCGTACGATCGCCTTAGCTCTGTTCGTCACCACAGTGTGCCTGAATACCCTGCCTTGTGCGCGGGCTGCAGAGCCTCCGCTGGCCGAGCAATCTTCCCGAGTTCAGGTCTCCATCGAATCCCGATTCGTGTCGGCTCCGGTGGAAATGTTGAACAGTCTAGGGCTGGAGAACGCGGTCCTCGTTCCCCCTGCCGCTGAGCCCGAAGCACTCTTCTCGCTCGATCCAGACAAGAACAAAGGCGATTCGGCGATCCAACTCATCAGTGCATCGGCAGTGGTCGAGGAGTCTCATCCTCCGATTCATGTTCAGACGTTGAACGCTCAGCGAATCAAGGAGTTCGTGGATCAGGCGCAGGGAGATCGACGCTCAAGCGTAATGCAAGCTCCGAAAGTCACCGTCTGGGATCGCGAGACGGCCGAGATTGCCAGTGCCACGACAAGACCCTTTGTGGTCGACATTCAAAACGGGAAGCCCCTCGTTCGTGAGTACCAGACCGGGACCTCTGTTCTGGCTCGCCCGTGCGTGAAGGAGTCGGGTTCCATACAGCTCGATTTGCGTGTGAGTTTGGATGACATCGAAGCCGTCGAGATCTATACAAAAGGAGAGCAACAAGTTCAGTGCCCCAAAATCAATGCGCTGAAAGTGGAACTCTCCGCAACCGTGAAGCCGGGGGAAACGCTCGTCATCTGGGTGCCTACTCCTGAGGTCGCAGCCCCTCCCGCTGGGATATCAAAGTTACTGCGAAAGAAGACCTCGGATGAGGCTCCGAAACAACGCTCGTCCTGCTGATCACCCCCAGCATCGTGGTCGAGGCAGTCGCTGCAGCATCGAAGTAGTAACACTTCCGTCGTGGGGCACGTTTCCGACGTGCCTATAAATCGGTCCTCCGATTCAACCGCTGAAAAATCTGATCCCTGAGACGGGCACGTAGGAAACGTGCCCCACGAAGACGTGCCCCACGAGAACGCTACTCCGGCCATTTCCCGGCACAGACAGCCTTTACCACAGCATCCGGATCAGTCACCGGCTTGAAGCTGCGGCCTTGCGTCTCCACCATTCCGGAGCGATCGACGAGGAACACACCCGTGTCGAACGACCCATCGGTGGGATCGAAGCGTCCCCACTGCGTATGAGCCGGAGCGGGGTTGTCTTTGCCGATATCGGACAGGATCGGAAACGGAAACGCCTGCGAGCGTTCACCCGCCTGGCGATTCGCGTACGGCGTCGCCACTCCGATTCCGATCACTTGCACCCCAGCGGCTTTGACCGTTTCATGCTGGTCTCGCAGCTGGGTCAGCCACGGGTCGTGGTCGGCTCCGGTCTCGCCGTCGAAGAACACGACGACCATTCGCGTGCGGCCCAGATACCGTTCGAACTTCACAAGCTGGGACTTCTGATCGTAGAGTTGAATGCGCGGGGCGAGTCGGCGGGGTCGGGCTCGCTCGGTTTGCGTCGTACGTTGTTGGACGCTTTGAATGCGTTCCCCGAGCCACACCAGCCCGGCGATGACAACAGCTGCGAAGGGCAGGACGAGGATGCGGTAGCGGCGAAAGGGAGAAGTCATGGGGGCGGAGCGGGAACAGGAATCGGGTCGACGCTTTGCGATTCTGACGCACGATCACCCGTTCTTCCACTGGGATCTTTTGTTAGAGGTTGGCGCGGTCGCCTGGACGTGGCGGTTACTCGATGAACCGGGACCAGATCGCGAGATCCGAGTTGAGCGGATTGGCGACCATCGATTGTTGTACCTCGACTACGAAGGACCAGTCAGCGGCGATCGCGGGCGCGTGACTCGTTGGGATGCCGGGACGTATCGGGTGACTAATGAATCGGAGAGCGAACTCACTGTGGTACTGGCAGGGGCGAGGAGTGAGTGGACGATCCGGTTGAGCCGTTAGCATTCCCTGTCCCGCCAAGGACTCCCGACAATATCCCCTCGCTTCAGTGGCGCGACCACAAGGTTGTCAATGAGGGGTTGATCGCCTCCGACCCCGAAGGGGTCACGTCACGTAGCCCAGGGTCGCGACCGAAGGGAGAGACCCTGGGTAGAGATCCCGCAATGAAATGAACCCTGAAGGGGTTCCAGCGGTATGGTCGATCGAACTTGGGAATGTGACGCAACCCCTGTGGGGTTAATGCCTTCGATCTCTTCGCACCCAGGGTAGGCTCCTGTCGTCGCCAACCCTGGGCTACGAGGCGAAACCCCTTCGGGGTTGGTGGGCGATCTGACTTCTCGATGAGTCGTGAGTGCTGGGCTGATGGCATTCAATACAATTATGCATGCCGGCCTTGGCACTCGGCTCAGTAGGAGCTTTGCCCCAGTGCTGTGAACATGATTGAGGTCGATCACGTGGGGCGTGGGGCACGTTTTTGACGTGCCCGTGACCCGGAGAATGGCATGATCAGACACTTCCACAACGCCGCCTGGTTGTCGTGCAGTGGCGCTCCTCTGGCGACGGGCGCGTAGGAAACGTGCCCCACGATCACCGAGATCGTGTTCACAGCACTGGCCTGGCGCTCCCGCCTGTGGATACCCCACCCCGGAATCTGCGCGTGGACACAGCACAACTCTCCGGGCGGAATCTCAGTCGCGGAGCGACGTGAGCTACGGAGAAGCACACTGTCCGGCTTCCTTTGGAGAGTCACCACCACGAGCCCTATCGCGGCAACCTGTAACAGATAAACAGATTACGACCCGCCATTCCTGGCTTTTGACCTCGCGATGCCCCTGCGAATTGGTTTTCCGTCCCGTCCAGTCGTAGAATCAAACTCGTTCGATGGGTGCGGTTCCCTCATGGAAATTCAGTTTCCCGTAGGAGTTCCTCGATGGCGATGCGACAGCTGACGGCTTTGCCGGTCTTCAATGAAGAAGCTCATCTCCTGGATGTCCTGCCCGAGGTCCGCAAGTACTCGCAGGACGTGCTGGTGGTCGACGACGGTTCGACCGACCGCACGCCGTTCCTGCTCTCCGAGATGGATGGCATTCACGTCGTCCGCCATGCCCAGAATCAGGGCTACGGTGCCGGGCTGCGAACGGCGTTCGATTACGCGATTGCCCACGGGTATGACGCACTGGTGACCATCGACTGCGATGGCCAGCACCAACCCCAGTTGATCCCCTCAATGGTGGATGCGCTGGTCGCGAACGACGGAACTCTGGCCGACATCGTGTCGGGCAGCCGGTACTTGAGGGACTTCGATGGAGACAATCTCGCCCCCGAGGATCGTCGCCGTATCAACATGCAGATTACGAAGCAGCTGAATGAGTGCTTTGGCCTGTCGCTGACAGACTCGTTCTGTGGGTTCAAGGCGTACCGCGTTGAGTCGCTGCCCAAGTTCGAGATCACGGAACTCGGCTATGCGATGCCGCTGCAACACTGGGTGCAAGCTGTGCGGCACGAGATGGTGATTCGCGAGTTCCCGGTCCCCCGTATTTATTTGGACGAGAAGCGGTCGTTCGGCGGATCGCTGGATGATGCCCTGCAGCGGATGGCGTACTACCAGGAAGTGATTCGTAAGGAGATGGCGCTCCAGCATCTCGACTGCGGTTGTCCGGGGGCTTGAGGGCGTGGGATAGGCTTCCCGCCTGTCGTCTTTTGCGAACAATGACAGGCTGGAAGCCAATACCACGGGACTGAGTATCGCCGTCGCAGGAAGGGTCTCCGCCGTGCCGAATCATCTCCGCGCTCCGGCCCGGCATGGCGACTTACGACTAGCTCCCGAAGGTTCGCTGGCGGCGTTGGTGCGAGCCAATGAAGCTCGACTGGCGGCTGGTGAACTGTGGGGCCGACCGCTGGCCACCCTCCGTGATGACGCCCGAGCCGAGGTGTCTCAGCTGGCATCTCTCTATACCAGTGAACTCGTCGGTCCAGAGAGCGAGAGGGGGCCACATGTCCCGCAATTGCCCCCTCACCCCGGCCCTCTCCCCCACAGTGGAGTCCACTCCGAAGGTCGTACCGATTGTGGGGGAGAGGGGGCCGAGAAGACGCTCGCAGTCCCGCAACACTGGATCATCGGCGGACACCAGCCGGAGCTGTTTCACCCGGGCGTGTGGGTCAAGAATGCGGTCGTCGCTGGGCTGGCGACTCAGCTGGGCGGAGTCGGACTCAACCTCATCGTGGACAATGATGTGTGTGCAGGGGCTTCCGTGCGCATCCCGAACCGCTCGGACTCAGCGGGGATGACCAGCCTCGATTGGGATGTCCCACGACCGCAGTCTCCGTGGGAAGAACGACCGGCCCCTGACGATGAGCAGTTCGCCACGTTTGGGGAGCGGTGCCGCGAGCTACTGCGACCATGGGAGATTGATCCACTGGCAGCCTCGCAAGACTGGAGGGCCTCCCCGGAGCGAGGCATTGTGGATCGACTGGTCCAGTTGCGAAGCCGGTTCGAGCGGTCCGCTGGAATTCGCAATCTCGAACTCAAGGTCTCCGACCTCGCGGATACGCAGTGCTTTCGACGCTTTCTGCTGGGGGCCTTACGACAGGCCCCACAGCTGCGAACTGCCTACAACTCATCGCTCGCGGACTACCGGGCGATCAATCGGATTCGTAGCCATAGCCATCCCGTGCCACCGCTCGATGCGACGGCACAGGGCATCGAGGTTCCGTTCTGGGTCTGGCGGCCGGGTGAGACTCGCCGAAGTCGGTTGTTCGTGGAAGTGGCGGGGACCGAGACGCTCCGACTGCATGATGGCCACCGTGCGGTGGGGACGATTTCGCTCCACTCGGAGGAAGTCGCGCAGGGCGCACTGAGCGAGCTTCGTCTTCAAGGTTGGAAGATTCGCCCACGGGCGTTGACGCTGACGCTCTTCTGTCGCGTCTGGCTGGGGTCGGTCTTCGTCCACGGCATCGGCGGGGCGAAGTACGACGAGCTGACCGATGCTCTGATGCAGCGCTGGCTGGGCCTCACGCCGCCCCAGATCATCGTAGCCACTGCCACGCAGAGGCTCTTAGAGCGCTTCGCCGGTCCGCCACTGGAAGCGGAGATCGCCAGGTTGCAGCGGGAGTTGCGACTGATCCGCTGGAACCCGGAGTTGGTCCAGGCCGAGGACTCCGAGAGAGTCGCCTTTTTCGGAGAAAAAGGGCGTCCTTTTTCGGAGAAAAAGGCGACTCTCCTCGCGGAGAAGTCCGCCCTGCTCGCCTCCGCGCTCGCCCCCGCCATTCGGCATGCCCGCCTGCAGTCCCTCAACACCGCCCTCCGCGCGACACTGACCGAGTACGAGCCACAGGTCCGCCACGACCTCCAGCAACTCCTCGCCGCCCTCCCGCACCAACAGTCCCTTCGCAGCCGCGAGTTCGCCGCGAATCTGTTTCCGGCGGCGGCCATGCAAGAACTCTTTCGCCGGGCAATCGATGGTAGTCGCTCCCCCGATAGCGACTGAACTGAACCGGAAGAGGTCATCTTCCCCACTGGCGTAGCCATCGGTAGAATTCAGTCCATGTTCAGCGAATTCCGTGAGGTTGATCCCCGCATGTTGCGGGCGCCTGCATCTCGCCGCAACGGTGCCGACCCGGTGAAGCTGAAACGGCAGATCGCCCGGTTCGGGGCCTCGTCCCTAGGGATGTCGCCACTGATCGTCTACGAAGGCGCGGACGGGGTGCTGGTCATCTACAACGGAGTGACTCGGGCGACTCGCATCGCCCTGCTTGCTCCGGGAACATTGGTCCGCGTGGAAGTCATTGGTCGGCTGCGTCGGGCCTACGAGTCGGAGTCCCTGATCGGAGACTTGTTGTCATGATTTCAACGACCCAACACGAAGCGCTCACACTGCTGACCGAACTCTGCGAGCTGTCTCCCGAGATTCGGCTGGGTCAGTTGCTTGCGCATCTGGGATTCCTGGGCGAGGACCAGACCGGTCGGTCGCTCGGGGATATCGACGATGAAGAATTGTTGGCGGTCCTGTACCACCACCGAGCGGAATTGGTCGTGCGGCAGTCCGCTTCCGTGAATCAGTCGTTGCATGAGACTGGGGCCGCGTGACGAACCAGAGAAGGGCGACCGGCAAAACAGTTCTTGAAGTGGGTTGAGATTGGAGTATTCATGGCGGAGAGTACAAACATCAACCTTCCGAGTTCACACGTGCCACAGTTTCCTGACCGTTGTGTTGTGTGTGATTGTCATAGCCCTGGTAGTCAAGTTCGAATCATGACGTTTTCAATTGGTTGGTGGACTTGGTCGATCGGTTGTTTCGGCAAACCTGTCTTCACCCAAGCACCAGCGTGCCGAGGTTGTGCCTGGAAACTCCATGGCATGCGATGCGTTGATGAGTGTTTGACCATCATAATTGCTTTAGCGGTGTATTGGTGCATCTGGCCATATTTCAAACATCTTGTTGTAGCAGCTTTAAGAAAGTGGGTGTTTGCCGCTCTCGCCCTCGTCTGCCTGTTTCCCAAATTCATCGTTCAGGTATTCTTCGCCATGCCTTTCGCGATCACAGCCAAAGCCAAGAGCATTGATTACGAATTCGCGTCTTTAGAATACGCTTGTGATTTTGCGGTGCTGAACAAAGACGCGGAATGGGTAAAAATCAACGGAACCTTATTCACGGAGTGATACCTAAAGATGAAGTATCGCAATACCTCAACAATTGGATTTAGAACCGCTAGGTCAGCGATATCCCGATGGCACTGGGCCTCATGACCACTGGGTTCGACAGTGCTTCCCTGTGGCATTTCCGCCACATTCGGGGTTCTGTGAATGTGGCGAGAAGACCACATCGTGGCGAAGAGGTCGGCAAGCTGGGTTGCCGAGGAAAGAGATAACTCCCGTTCCGAGGCAGACTTAGAAAACCAGCCCGCCACAGCCCGGAACCCGCTTGTGGGCAGGTACGCGGTTTGCCACTGTGGCTCTGATGCTCACGGTCTGCGATACCACTGTACCGAACACCGACATCGCGTACATCGCGTTTCGTGTGGCGTTCTTTGAGACACTGGAGCGGATCACACTCGCCGATCAGGTCGGTCTCACTGGGGATCGCTGCTTTGGGTTTCTGACCGAGGTGCCGTTCCTCCGCCCGGTGCCTCCCCGAGTCCAGCTCGATTTCCTGCTCGAAACGTGGGAGCGGCACGTCGATCTCAATCGGCATCAGGCGACCCTCGCGGACGAAAGCGTGATCTACGCTGTCTGCGAGACAGCGGCTCGGATCGTGTCGATCGATCCGCAGACGGCCCGGCGCTACATGCGAAACGGGCCGCGCGAGGTCCATCACGACTTTGACCCGCGACTGGCCGACACGCTGCAGGCGTTCCATGTCAACCTGCCCAACGAGGGGGATTTCCTCCTCATTAGCCAGTTCCAGGACATGGCTCCCAGCGAAGCGCTCCCGATTAAAAAGAAGTTTGGTATGTCACTTCCGGCCTGTGACGTGATGTTTGATATGCTTTCCCGCTGGCATATTTCTCGGGAATTTGTGAAGAACTCCGCCGGGCTGCTGTCAGCGAATGAGTTGGCACGCGTGCTGATCACGCTGCGAGTGCCGCAGGTCCAGCCGCGTCCGCTTGGCTGATGGCCAGAAGCCGCCCATGCCTTCCCCTCTGGCCTTCAGCCACTAGCCATCAGCCTCCCCCCCCTAGCGAGCGTCACATGCAACTGACCGACCTGAACTGGAAGACCGTCGACGGACTCTCCCGCGACATTCCGATCGTCTTCCCCGTGGCAGCTCTCGAACAGCATGGGCATCACATGCCCGTGTTCACGGACAGCATGCTGTTGGGTGAGGTCGTCCGCCGGGTCGATGCCCGCGTGAAAGATCGCGTGCTGTTTGCCCCGCTCCAGTGGCTCGGAAACTCCGATCACCACATCGACTTTCCCGGCACTCTGTCGAGCCCGCCGCGCATGTACCTCGACATGCTGCGGGGCTTGGCCGAGAATTTTCTGCGTCACGGTTTCAAGCGGATCGTGTTCCTGAATGGGCACGGCGGGAACGACATCCCCGGGCGCCAGTCGGTGTTCGAGCTGCGGCAGCATCATCGCGAGCGGAAAGACCTCCTGCTGCTGTTTACCACCTACTGGGACTTTGGCAGCCCAAAGACCTGTCATGCTGGTCTTGTCCAGCAGGAGATGGGGCACGCCTGTGAGTGGGAGACCTCCATGATTCTGCGCATCGCTCCGCATTTGGTGCAGCCGCACACGGAGATCGCCTCGGTCCCATTCGACTATGGGTTCGGCAAAGCCTACCGCGGCTGGACCACCAAGGACCGCACCGTCCCCGGCCACATCGGCTCGCCCGCCCCAGCGACCGCGGAGAAGGGGGAGGCCCTGTTCGAGACCTTCACCACCGGCGTGTGCGGATTTCTGGAGCAGGTGATCCGCTGGGATGGGGTGTCGTGGGATGCGGGATGAGGCCAGTGGCGGATGGCAAATGGCCAGTGGCAAATGGCCAGTGGCGGATGGCTCATGGCAAATGGCCAGAGGGAAAGATCCCTCATTCCTGTCTGGCCATAAGCCAAATCCGCATGTCATTGAAAATAATCTGTCGCCCAGGCGCATCACATACCGGTCAGTGGCTGGGTTCAGCCTGCGGAGTTGGCGGTCCTCAGTTGTTCTTCATCGGATCAGGAGTTGGAAATGCGTCGCTTGCTGTTGTGTGCCTTGGTGTTGGGTCTCGGAATGGGCAGTGTGTCGGGCGAAGACAAGCAGCCCGAGAAGAAGAAGCCAGAGCCAGAAGAGGTCTTCAAGAAGAAGGACAAGGACAGCAACGGTTCGCTGACCGTCGAAGAGTTCATGGGCAAGAAGACGGCGGAAGATCCCGCCAAGGCTGAAAAAGCCAAGAAGGCGTTCGCCGCTAAGGACAAGGACAGCGACATGAAGTTGACCTTGGAAGAGTTCAAGGCCGAGCCAGAAAAGAAGCCGAAGTAAGACGAATCCCCGTCGCTGCTTCGGAAATCGATCAACGAGCGTGAGGTGTCATCCACCTCACGCTTTTTCATGCGCATCTCACTCAATCGCATGTTCCCATCCACCGCGCGGCAGGGGTTCCCACCCGCTCGGCATCCGGAGGCGGCAGCCCGCTGCTTCGTCGATGATTCCGATCTGGATCGGCGTCCATCCTCCCGGTGGTTGAGCCAGCAGTCGCTGTCCTTCCAGCGGCGACACTGTAAACAGTAACTCAAAATCCTCCCCATCGGTCAGGGCTCGTCGCAGCTGTTCCCGTTCTGGCACGGTGCGATCGACATCGGAGTGAATCGGAATCGATGCTGCGTCCAAGGTCGCCCCAACCCCACTTTGGTCGAGGATATGTCGCAGGTCCGAGGCGATCCCGTCACTGAGATCGAGCATCGAGGAGACCTGCACCCGCTGCACGAGGTCGAGGGCCTCGTGGACGCGCGGAGTGAACGTCAGGTGCCGACCACTCTGCAGGCTGCCTCCCAGCGGACCGGTGACAAAGATCCAGTCTCCCACTGCTGCCTCGCTGCGCAGAACCCGACGCCCGCCGACCGTCTCACCGACCAATGTGATGCTGATCACGAGAGGTCCATCCCAGCTGTTGGTGTCCCCCCCAGCGATCGCGACGTTGTATGACTCGGCCAGTTCGATCATGCCTGTGAAGAGAGCCTGAGCGAGATCGCGACCTCCCTGGCGCGGCAGTGCCCAACTGATAAACGCCGCCAGCGGCCGTCCTCCCATGGCGGCGATGTCGCTGAGATTCACGGCTAGTGCCTTGCGACCGATCAGTTCAGGAGGCGTCTGTCCGACGATGAAATGCCGGCCGTCCATCAGCATGTCGGTCGTCACGATGATCTCCTCCCCGGGCGTCGGGGACATTATCGCGGCATCATCGCCGATGCCGACAAGCACCTGCGGATGTGAGGACGACCGTTGCCGAATCCAGTCAATCAGCTGGAACTCGCCGAGCCCGGACATAGGTGGTTTCCGAATTGGTTGCGAGGGGTGGATCCTGATACTCCATTCTACCGAGGTCGAGTGGCAAGTGCCGTTCCAGTCACCCTTCCGCAACGAATTCATATGTGCGTCAGGCAAGTCGGCGTTCCAAAACCTGAGACATTGTCCGTGCGATTCTCGCGACAATCCCGGGTGACGCCAAGAACGCAACATACGTGGCGGATTGAAAACGCAGAGGACACGGAGAACACAGAGTTCGGAAGGAGTGCCTCTGTTCTCTGCGCCCTCCGCGCCCTCTGCGTTTCACACTTCCGAGATGCTGGATCAAGGGCTTCTCATGCACGGTGGCCGGGAACAGTGGTGAATCTCTGACGACTGTTGGGGATCATTCCTCGGTCATGAATTACCGGGAGCTGCCTACGGTGGTGATGCAATCATGACGAATCCTCGATTCATTGAGGTTCGCCTCGAAACTTATCATCCTCCCCTCATGACTTCCGCGAACACCTGCTCTGAGTCCGAATCTCCCGCATCCTTCGATCAGGGGGCGATCTCCAGCTACGACTACACACTTCCGCCGGAGTTAATCGCTGCGGCCCCACTCGCCGCGCGAGACGGATCGCGTTTGTTGGTGGTGAATCGGGCCGAGCAGTCGATCACACACGCCACGTTTCGCGACCTGCCGATGTTTCTGCGGGCGGGCGATCTCCTCGTCGTCAACGAGACGCGCGTCGTCCCCGCCAAGTTACGAGGCACTCGTTCGGCAACCGGCGGAAAATGGGAAGGACTGTTCCTCGGGATCGAGGGTGCTATTCACTGGCGGCTGATCGGCCAGACACGTGGCAAGCTGCAACCGGGAGAGGAGTTGAGCCTGCACCCGGCCGACCACCCCGACGACCCGGCTCGCTTGAGGGTGATTCTCCGCGAGCGGCGCGGGGAGGGGGAGTGGCTGGTCGAGCCGATCCTACCCCGTGTCGTCGTACCCGCCCCACAGGAATGCCCGATCTCGGAGCAGCAACAACTCCCCTCGGGGGCGGACCCCTGGCCAGTCGTTCAACAGCTGCTCAACCAGTTCGGCACGGTTCCGCTCCCGCCGTACATCGAACGGAACGCTGCTTGTCCCGAGGACAGTGAGCGTTACCAGACGACCTTCGCGAAGAATCCCGGGGCCATCGCCGCCCCGACGGCGGGCCTGCACTTCACACCGGAGATCTTCGCAGCTTGTCAGGCGAGAGGCGTCGAAGTGGCCCCACTGACTCTGCATGTCGGCATCGGCACCTTTCGCCCGGTCTCCGTCGAACGACTCGACGACCACGTCATGCACTTCGAATATGGGGAACTCCCAGCCCATACCGTCGAGGCGATTCACCGCACCCGTCAGCGCGGCGGTCGCGTCATCGCGGTCGGCACCACAGCTGTTCGCACCTTGGAATCGGTGGCTCAGACCGGTGCGTTGGGGCCTTGGTCGGGTGAGACGAATCTCTTCATCCGCCCGCCGTACGAGTTCCAGGTGGTCCACGCCCTGGTGACGAATTTCCATCTGCCGAAGTCGACACTGCTGGTTCTGGTGTCAGCGTTGGCTGGCCGCGATCTCATTCTGGAGGCGTACCGCCAGGCAATCTCCGAACGCTACCGTTTCTTCAGCTACGGCGACGCGATGCTGATTGTCTGAGGCCGTAGGCGATGTCGCTCCGCGACTGCATTTCCCGTAGGACGGGCCCATTGGCCCGTCCCCGAGCGACCTTCTACTTTCGAAAACCGCCCCGATGGGAAGCGAGGGATTGCCTCCCTTGTCTTCCATTCCGACGCCCGAAGGCGGATTGGACGGACGGGCCAATGGGCCCGTCCTACGGAGCTGCTTTCACCTCCAGTTTTCCGAGAGCCTCTTTGAGCTTGGCCTGCTCGTCAGAGTTCTCGGGCAGGGCCTTGTCCGTGAAGGCTGGCAGCAGGAAATCCCAGACGACATTCAACTCAGACTGCATGTCGCCGGTGTGGGCGGTGATGGCGATGACGGCATCTTGCTCCGGGAGGACGATGCAGAACTGGCCGTCCTTGCCATCGCCCCGGAAGCCGTTGTGGCGGCAACGCCAGAACTGGAAGCCGTACCCCTGGTCCCAATCCTTGACCGGGTCGCTGCCGTTCGAGACCTGCTTCGAGGTGGCCAGCGCGATCCACTCCGGCGAAAGCAACTGCTGGCCGTTCCACTGCCCCTTCTGAAGGTAGAGTTGGCCGAATTTAGCGATGTCTTCAGTGCGGACATGGAGGCCGTACCCGCCAAGAGAGATGCCCTCGGGATTGGCGTCCCACTGCGGGTTCTCGATACCGAGGGGATCGAACAAACGCGGCTTGAGGTACTCGACCACCGTCTGCCCGGTCGTCTTCTGAACGATCGCCGACAGCATGAACGTGGCCGGGGTGTTGTACTGGAAGTGCGATCCCGGTTTATGCGGGACCGGGTGATTTAGGAACGTCTTCACCCAGGTCGCGTCGGTCATCTCCCTGACTTTCGCTTCGTCTTGATGTCCGGTTGACATCGTCAGCAGATCGCGGACCCGCATCGACTTCAGCTTGTCGGAAGGTGCCGCCGGAGCGTCCTCGGGAAAGAACTTCAGCACCGGATCGTCGATGCTAAACTTCCCCTCGGCGACCGCCATGCCGACAGCTGTGGAGGTAAAGCTCTTACTCAGCGACCACAGCACATGCGGCTTCTCGGCAGCTTCCGGCTTCCACCAGCCCTCAGCGACGACCTGCCCATGACGCACGAGCATGAAGCTGTGCATCGTGTGGACCTTTTGGTCGGCGGCTTCCACGAACTTGCGGATTTGAGCGGAGGAGACCCCCTGAGACTCCGGGGTGCTGCGGGGGAGGGAGAGTTTCTCGGCCTGTACCAGGGTCCCCGTTGAGACAACGACCAGAAGGAGAAGTGCCAACAATCCGCGTCGCAGCATAAGTCACCCGGTAGTTTGCAAGAGAAAGGGACTGGAGTCCGACCGTGAAATCGTCCAGCCAGACGAATTCGGTACTGGTGAGGGCTGGCCCCCGGAAGTAGACTAGCAGCGTTCCCTTCGATTGTCTCCGGTTCCACCTGTCCTGTCGCCGAGCCGATGAGCCACTGGATTTCCAAAGCCACGAATGCCTTTCAGGGAGACGACTCGTCGTCCGCCCAAGCGTTCGAATTATCGTGTGACTGCGGGCAGAAGCACTCCGGTATCCGCAGGCAGAAGTGGCAGCGCATCGTCTGCCGATCGTGTGGCGGTTCGCTCTTTGTTCTGCAACGCGATCCGTATCCGCCGCCGAAAGAGAGGCCGGAACCGCGTGTCTCCCCGCCCATTGTCGACGAGGCCGTCGAGGAACTCGCCGAGCAAACCGCTGCCGACAATGAGTACGAAGTCCCGGAGCCCGTCCACCGGGAAGCTCCTCGAAAGTCGACTCCCGTCGTCGACAGTCGCCTGAAGCGGACCGTGCCTCCGGTGGTGGCGGCCCCGTCCCTGACCCCACGCAAGTCCCCCGGTGGGTTCTGGAAACCGTTTCGTGTCATCCTGGCCGTCATCGCCCTGCTGGGACTGGTCACGGGATACGTGATGTATCAGTCTTCGCAAAAGAGATTGGCCGAGCAATCGCTCAAAGAGGCCATCGACAAAATTCAGGATGCCCTGAATCAGGGACAATGGGTCGAGGCCCGCAACCAACTCAGTACCGCCGTTACAGCCAGCGATCGCCTGGGCCGCGAAGACACTGACGCCCAGCGATACCGACAACAGCTGCGTGAGACGACGGCGATGACCAGTCTGCTCTCGCAGCCGATCAGCGACTTGCTGACCGAAGCCGAGGCCGCCGAGGCCGCGGGCGAAAAAGAATTGGAGGCGTTTCAGTACAAAGTCCAGGGGCAGTGGTTGTTCATTGAAGGGCAGGCGGAACCGCTGCAGGGCGTCAAACCGAAATCGCGCGTGCAGTACCGGATTCCGCTACCCCTGACGATCGGTGCGAACAACCGGGCGGTCGAGGTGGTTATCGTGTCGACAGAGTTGTCCCGACTGATGGCCAAGTCAGAGTCCGAGTCGGTCGTGTTGGCCGTTCGAATTCAAGCCCTCCAGCCGAGTGAAGACAAGTCGACATGGCAGGTTCTCGTGGAGCCGGAATCGGCAGTGCTCTGGGCCTATCGACAGACCTACCAAGGAATTGGCTACACCGCAGAGGACGCCGAAGCCGCATCGGCGACCCTCGCCAATCAGGCAAAAAGCCTGGGAGTGACCGATGAATCCAAGACGGAATGAACTCGGACACTCAGGTGGGTGCAAGCACCCCTTGGCGGTCCTCTGCCCCCTCTCCCTCACTGTCGATGCGACTTTCGGAGCCGACTCCACCGTGGGGGAGAGGGCCGGGGCAAGGGGGCGTTTCGCACCAGGCCACATGGGGGAACCAC
>JANPCU010000339.1:0-4583 GCA_031431195.1 Planctomycetota bacterium
CCGAGGCTGCGCCTCCGCCCGCTTCTCCGCTCCAGCCCCCCAACGGGCCAATGGGCTCCGCCCAACCCCTACCACCCCACCTCTCATAGCACCTGGTAGAGAAAATGGGGTCAGGTCAGGCAGCCGCACTCGCCTTCCCCATTGATCACGGCAGCGCCTGGCGTGCTGTCACAACCCTGGACCCCGCCATGAAAGGTTAGACCCATGCCTGATTTCTTGACTTCATTGAAGTCTGCCAACCGATTGCTGTTCACTGTTCCCTTGCGTCCGCTGCAGGGGGATCGGTTTGAGCCCACTGGCTTTCCGAGCTTGGGAGCGGCCTCGTATCAAACCAAGGACGGACAGAAGCTGCTCGTCGAGAGCGCCCAGAGTATGGCGAACAGATTGGAGACAACCTGCTGGGACATGGCGACGAAAGCTCCGGTTACAGCACTGGCCGGGATCAGTCATGTCACGGTCACCCGAGGCAAGGATGAGAACAACAAGCCGAAGTTCCTGACCGACTCGATGCTGGAAGCACATCGGATCAACAGCGCCTATCTCTTGGAGGGAAAAGATAAGACATTTCTCAACAAGATCAAAGAGGAACTGGGTGGTCTCGAAGAAGGCCCCATCGATCGCAAGAAGCTCGCTGACGTGTTGCTCAAATACGACATCGGAAGTCTGATCCACGGTGTCTTCCTGGCCAAGAAAGAACTGGCGGGCGGCCGGTTGCGCGTTGCTCGAGCCTTGTCCGCCTTCATTGAGGCAACCGGAGTAAATGTCGCAGCATCTGGCGGGGTCAAGAACGACCATGTTCATCCGGGCAAGGTCGACGGGGATCCAAAGAACCATTTTGGCAACATCCCCTTCGCGCGGGATGAGTACGTGGCCGATCGCATCGACTGCCATATCAATCTCGACCTCGCACAGATTCGAGGCTACGGACTTTCGAACGATGCGGAAGAACTCTTGGTGCTGCTGGCCTTGTATCGAGTTCGCAAACTGCTCGACGGTGATCTTCGGCTGCGGACTGCGTGCGATCTGGAACCGGTCGATCGCGACAACATTGTCGCGTCTCGACCGGAAAAGTGGAAGCTGCCTGAGCTGGCAGATCTGGAAACAGCCCTGAAATCCAGCATCGATAAGTGCAAGGAGTTGAAGTTGATGGTTCACACAACCGTCACCTTTGAGGACGAACTGATGAAGGCCAAGGACAAGAAGGATGGGGCTGTCGCTGACGACGGAGACACTGAACCCTCCGAAGACGATTCTGACACCGACGGCGAATAAGGAGGGGAATCATGCCAACCATCCAACTGAGATTCCCCGGTGGTCGATATCACGCGACGCCGCTGGGCTTTCATGTGAACGAAGGACAGGTCGAATGGCCGCCCAGTCCTTGGCGGCTCCTCCGCGCACTGTTGTCTGTCGGATTCACAACTCAGCACTGGGCCGAAGTTCCGACTGTCGCCAGAAGTCTGATCGAGAAACTGGCGATAGTGCTCCCGCAGTATCGCCTCCCTCCCGCAGCTGCAGCGCACAGTCGACACTTCATGCCGTTGGGACTCTTGGATAAGGGACGCGAAAAGACGACTCTGGTCTTCGACACCTGGGCCGATGTTTCCGATGGAGAGTTGCTGATTCACTGGGACTGCCACCTCAATGAAGAGGAAGCCAACCTGTTGAAACAACTGGTCGATTGCCTCGGATACCTGGGCCGCAGTGAAAGCTGGGTTGAAGGCCAAGTCGTCGACGATGCCAGTCCCCCCGGATTCAATGCCTTTCCGCATCGTGACGGTGAACGGCGTGGTCGTGAATGGGAACAAGTCACCGTGATGGCAGCCATTCCCAGCCATCAATATGCCGAGTGGCGACAGTTGGAAGCGGACCGAGCCATGGCGAATTTCCCACTCTCCGAAGGGAAGAAGAAACCCCCAGCGAAGCTTCTCAAAGACAGGGAGAAATCGGTGGAACCGTACCCGCCGAACCTCATCGAGTGCTTGATGAAAGACACTTCGTGGTGGAAATCGCACGGCTGGGGATCGCCACCCGGCTCCCAAGCCGAGTTGTATTGGCGACAACGCGACATCTTCCAGGTTGGCCCGCCCACACGATCAAAATCAGCACCGCCAAAAGCCGTCACGACGATGTTGCTGGCGCTGATGACTCCTTCCGGGAACAAGTCCGCGTTGCCTCCCTGTACGCGCACTCTGCCGCAGGCGGAACTGTTTCACCGCGCCGTCGTCGGGCGAGTTGGAATGGGACGAGCAGTGAACCGCCCCGAACTCACCGGTCGCGACGAGCAAGGCCAACCACTACGTGAATCTCACCAGCACGCTCACGTTTTACCAGTCGATCTCGACGGTGACGGACATCTCGACCATGTCGTGATTCACGCTCCAAGGGGGCTGGGAGCAGCAGCCCAACGGGTGATTCGGACATTACGTCGCACTTGGACCAAAGGCGGCGTTGGTGACTTGCAATTGGCGCTGGCAGGTTGCGGTGACCTGGAGTCGTTGCGTTCGCTTCAAGGCAAGCCGCAGGTTGCCATCGCCGGGCTTTTGGGTGACCCCGCAGGCTCGTCTGTTTGGGTCAGCGCAACCCCATTCATACCTCCGAGGTTCCTCAAGCGACGTGGAGTCAACACACTCGAAGGCCAGATCAAATCCGAACTGGCATCAAGAGGAATCACTGAGGACTGTGACATTGAGGTGCTTGACTATGAATCCAAGGCCTTTCGCCATTTTGTCCGTGTTCGAAAACGCGGCGGTCAGCCACCGCCGCATGATCTCGGCTTCGCGATCCGACTTACATTCGAGCAACCCGTCCACGGTCCAATCGCTCTAGGCTATGCCGCACATTTCGGCATGGGTAGGTTTTGTGTTGAGCATTCGCTCACGAAACCTCGTTGAATCTTCAGAGGGCCGTTTCCAATACCACTGACCCCGTACAAGTCCTATCAGCTCTCAAGTGGGAGCTCCCGATGAGTTAGCCGTCGGACATGTCCGACGTGTGGGGGGACCGGTGCGCGTGACATTGGTCGTGACACCGATCTCTTAATCTCAAATTGCGAGGCCACAATGGACGACGAGACCCTCATCCCAGTACGCATGCTCAACGAGTTCACGTACTGCCCGCGTTTGGGATATCTCGAATGGGTGCAGGGGGAGTGGGCGGAGAATCGGGAGACGCTCGAAGGGACGTTCGGGCATCGCAACGTCGACAAGCCAGATCGTCAGCAGTTTCCCTCGGGTGAAATCAATACTGAGGAGCACATCCCACAAACTCGTTCGGATGTGGCCAACGATCAAGGTGGTCCTGCGTCTTCTTCCTCAATCACACCTGACACACCGCTCGCGACCGAGGACCAGGCTGTGACTGACGGAGACACCAAGACTCCGGGCTTCGGCTTTCGTACTCCGGAAGTGGACGCGGAACATCCACCCGCCGAGAAACAGATTCACGCCCGATCACTCACCCTCTCGGCCCCACTCGAAGGCATCCTGGCCAAGCTCGATCTCCTTGAACTCGATGGCACTAGCGCCACCCCCGTCGACTACAAACGTGGCATGCTCCCGGATGTCCCCGAGGGAGCCTACGAACCCGAGCGCGTGCAACTCTGTGCCCAGGGGCTCATCCTGCGGGCCAATGGATATACAGCTCGCGAGGGCATTCTCTATTTCATCGAGTCGCGCCGTCGCGTGGTGATCCCGTTCACGGATGCACTGATCGCCCGCACTCGCGAACTGGTCATCCAGTTCCGCCACACCGCCCACGCCGGTCGCCTGCCCCCCCCACTCGACGACAGCCCGAAGTGCCCGCGCTGTTCGCTAGTCGGAATCTGCCTGCCAGATGAGACGAACCTGTTGCTGCGAATGGCGGAGGGATCGTTGAGCGTTGAGGGTTTAGCGTTGAGCGAAGGAGTTCCGCCGAGCGATCATTCGTCACTGGTCAGCGATCAGCAACAGGAGAGCCCCCCCTCTGACCCTCAACACTCATCGCTCAACGCTCAACCTCCCCCCGTCCGTCGCCTCCTCCCCGCCCGGCACGATGCCCTCCCGCTCTATCTCCAAGACTACGGCCTCTCCCTCGGCAAAAGCGGGGACCGCATGGTCGTCAAAAAGAAGGGCGAGGAGATCAAGTCGGTCGCCATCAAAGACATCTCACAGGTTTGCCTCTTCGGTAATATCTATGTCACCGAACCTGCCATTCGAGACCTCGCCACGCGCGGCGTACCGCTCTTTCACTTCTCCTATGGCGGCTGGTTCTACGCGGTCACGACCGGGCTGGGGCATAAGAATGTCGAGCTGCGTATTCGCCAGTTTGAGGTCGCTTCGCAAGCAGCTCCCTCTCTCGAACTCGCCCGCCAGTTCATCATCGGCAAGATTAAAAACTCGCGCACTCTACTGCGTCGACATCTATCGGATGGGGGAGAGGATTCCAGTGGTGTAGACATTCCTGTCAGCCTCCCCACCAAACCCGCCCGCACCAAACTCCTCTGGCAGCTCAACGAACTCATCGACAAAGCCGCCAACACCACCTCCGCCGAATCACTCCTCGGTATCGAGGGCACAGCTGCCCGCCTCTACTTCAGCGGACTG
>JANPCU010000340.1:0-23846 GCA_031431195.1 Planctomycetota bacterium
CCGAGTGGTGCAAAGACACTCTGCTCAGCGAAACGGATTCCACTGACTCACACATTGAACGTTCATAACACCCCGGCTCACGCCGGGGGCTCGCCACTTGCCACCCGACCACCATGCCCGACATCCTCTACCTCGGTGACACCTCACTCGCGACAGCTGCGGCCTACCTGGCGGGGGTCATGCACTGGAGCGGGTGGACCTACGACTATGTGCCCAGTGACGAGGCAGCTGCGGGCTCACTCTTTGAGAAGCCGTATCGAGCGTACGTACTGAGTGACTACCTGGCGACCCGGCTTTCGCGGCCCCTCCAGAAGAAGTTGGTCGAGCATGTGGCCCAGGGAGCCGGACTGCTGATGATCGGTGGGTGGGAGTCGTACCACGGGTTGGGTGGGGACTGGGACGGGACGCCGGTCGCGGAGATTCTACCTGTTGAGATCGCGGATCGGGATGACCGCATGAACTGCGATCACCCGGCGTTTGTGAGAGCGGAATATCATCTGCACCCGATTACACGCGGACTGCCGTGGGACGAACGCCCACCGCTGATTGGAGGGTATAACCGCTTCGTGCCTCGGGATCAGGCAGAGACGATTCTCCATGTGTTGCGCTATTCGGTCTCGTTCAACCCGGCCACGCCTTCCGACGAACCGATCCTCGTCGAAGTGGGTGAGGATCCACTACTGGTGATCGGCTCACACGGCCGAGGTCGGGTGGCTGCCCTCGCCACGGATGTGGCTCCGCACTGGGTCGGGCCACTGGTCGACTGGGGGCCAGAACGGGTGCAGACCCAGGGCCCCGGTGCCGGTGAAGTCGAAGTCGGCAACCTGTATGCTCAGTTCTTCCGGCAACTGGTCGGCTGGACCAGTGGCTTGCTGAAGTGAGTCGTCAGTTGTCAGTCAAAGCCCAGGGATTGCAACCCCTGGGCGTTCCTTCCGTCGCTCAACCCTCAACGATCCCCCTCCCAACGGACTCCTCCATGCGACTCATCACCTTCTCACTCCTCCTCTGCGGACTCGTCGTGGCATCCTCCTCGACTCTCACTGCCGAGGAACCGGCCAAAGTGCTCAAGCACATCGTGATGTACAAGTTCCACGACACGCTGACCGCCGCTCAGGTGGAAGAGGTCGTCGACGCCTTCAGTAAAATGACCAAGCAGATCGACACCGTCATCGGCTACGAACACGGCACCAACGTCAGCCAGGAAATGAAGTCCGAAGGCTTCACCCACGTCTTCGTGGTCACGTTCCAGGACGAGGCCGGGCGTGCGATCTACCTCAAACACGCCGCCCACGACACCTATGTCCTCATCGCCAAAGAGCGACGCGAGAAGGTCATCGTGCTGGATTACTGGACCACGAAGTAGTCGCCGGCGAGCTTTGGCATTGCTCCGCTGCGCAGAGCCTTCGCGTCGCAGCTAAACGGGTTTACGAGCGCACAGCTTGTCGCCAGTCGTCCTGGCGGAGATCGTTGTTGCGGTACAGCTCAATCAGCCGTTCCAGCATGGTCATATCACACCGGAACTGTTCGCCGCGTTCGGTGTCGGCCATGCGGCGGGGGGTGGGCCACTCGCGAACGACGGTGATGCTCGGGACGATGTCCACGCCGTCGCGGACAGCTGCGTCGACCGATTCGAAGTGGTGGTGCTTGGCGAGGAGGGTGCGGTCGGCTTCGAGGACGAGCGTGAAACCGTGATCGCCGTAGGCTTCGGAGAAGGCCCCGTCGATGGTGATCGCCTTGCCGCTGCGTTTGATCGGGGATTCCCCGGCCTCGATGCGGACCGGGACGTGACCGTTGACGATCAGCCCGCTCTGGGGATCGACGCCGAATTCGGCCAGGATCTTTTCGCAGAACCACGCCTCGTGGATGAGGGCGAAGTACGGGTCCTTGGTCTCGTGATGCGGGGTCTTGTCGGCGATGAAGTCCCGCTCCAGTGTCGCGATGCGGTCCTTGCCGAAGAGCGGTGAACGCGGGCCGCTCCACAGATACCACAGCACGTCGAGATGTTGCTCCTGTTTCTGCTCCATGGCGCGGGCGACGACGCGCTCGATGGCGTGGAACATCTCCAGGCCGCTGAGCTGTTCTCCCTCGATCGGCATGGGCAGGAATTCGCCCTGCTCGTCACACGGGACGCAGCCGTGGAAGATCAAGTGGTCATCCCGGCGCAGGTACATCGACCCGTTCTCGACGATGTATTTCAGGTGATTCCAGAGCTTCTGGCTGTGCATGAATGAGTATTTCAAGCGGTCGACACAGAGCCGCTCCTCAGCGGTGAGGGTATACGGATCGGCGGGGTCGATCGTGGGGAGGGACTTGTCGCGGAGTGAATACTTGACGCCCTCGATCTCGATCGTCCCGGCGGAGTGGTCGATTCGGTGGAGCAGACGGCGATGGTCCATCTCCCATTCGGGATGGCGGGCGATCATCTGCCCTTCGAGTTTGAACTGCATGATGGCCGCTGCCTTTTGCATGCGGGCGACGATCAGGTTTTCCCGCATGCCGTCGGCCTTGGGCATGAAGTGTGTCGCGGGGTCGTCCGGGTAAATCGTACGGACAAGATGCTCCAGCGGGGTGAGCGGGATACTGTACCCCTCGTCAAGTTGTCGCAGGCAGCGGTAGCGCAAGGAGACTCGCAGCACGTTGCAAAGCAGAGCTTCACACCCCAGCCCGGCCCCCAGCCAGGCGACATCATGGTTGCCCCAGATGAACGAGACGTTCGGCTGCTCGCGCAGGTAGTCAACCACACGGTCGCCGCTGCGTCCGCGGTCCCAGCAGTCACCGCCGATGATGAGTTCATAGATCGCCAGGTTACGGATCAGCCGGCCCGTGATGTGAATCAGATGCAGCGCCCGCCCGCGACGGAGCATCTCATCGACGATGGCCTCGAAGAACTCCGGCCCGCGTTCGTTAGTCGGCTCGTGCAGCATCTCCGAGAAGAGATCCGCGAACTCCGGCGGGAAAACCTGCATCGCCCGCTTGAGGCTATAGCGAGAGGCGAGAACGCGGACCAGTTCGAACTGGTGCCGCAGCGTTCGCCGGGCATAGGTCCGCAGTTCGTCCGGATCGGTCAGCGTCTGTTCGAGACGCAGCGTGACCTCGGCGGGGTAGAAGGTCAGTGTCAGGAACTCCTGAAACTCCGATGGCTCCATTTTGTCGAGGAAGATTTTTTCGACGAGCGGCCGCAGCGTCCCCGACGCATTGTTAATCACATGCCGCAGCTTCTTATCTTCGCCGTGAATGTCGCTGATGACATGCACCGTGCCCTTGGGCAGAGTGAGGACCGCCGAGAGCCGCGCGATCTCGGCGAGGGCCGAATCGATGTTCGGGAACTCGCGGGCGAGCGCCCGCAGCAAAGTGAGTTCGTAGCGGCTCGGCTCCAAATCAGCGGGGCCAGGCTGGCTGTTGCGTCGGTCGTGGGGCATCGCGTTCAAGGTCTGTCGCTCTGAGGTTCGAGGGCCAAGCTGGCAACAGCTAGGCAGAAGCGGATCGTACTACATGCCGCTCAGTTGCAAGAGGCCAATTGACCGGCCTGCGTTAGGTCTGTTGACTCCGTTTTTTGGGGGCAGGTCAGCAGGTGTTGTCGATGGCCCTGCGAAGTGGTTGCCTCTCTCACCTTCCAGGCATGCCGCAATGTCTTTAGACCCGGTCTCCCATCGTAGGCGATGTCGCTCCGCGACTCGCACCCCGAGGCTCGCTGGCTGAATAGGCGTTGCCAGGCGGTCGGAATCTCAGTCGCGGAGCGACGTGAGCGACAAGCGCCAAATCGCCATATGTTACTTCTTCCCTTTGGCCCGCTGATCCGCAAAAAACTGCTGGAGCATCAGCTGGCAGTCCCCCCTCATCACGCCGCCAAGAACCTGGCAGCGGTGATTGAGACGTGTGTCATCGGTGATTGAGTAGAGCGTGTGGCAGGCCCCGCCCTTGGGGTCGGTGGTGCCGTAGACGACCGTCGGGATGCGGGCTTGAACGATGGCTCCGGCACACATCGGGCAAGGCTCCAGCGTCACATACAGCGTACACCCCAGCAGCCGCCAAGAGCCGAGGGCGGTGGCGGCTTGCGTAATGGCCAGCATCTCGGCGTGCGCGGTCGGGTCCTTGAGTGTCTCGCGCTGGTTGTATCCCTCGCCGATGATTCGCCCGTCACAGACGATCAACGCGCCAACCGGAACCTCTTCCTGGTCGTAGGCCATCATCCCCAGCTCGATGGCCCGCCGCATGAAGTGGTCGTGCAGCGAGAGCGGGTTGATCGCCTCTTCGAGGTCGGGCGGGAACGATTGGTCATTGTGATTCAGCAGCACAGAGCGTCTTCCCAGGGAGGGAGAGTGGTTCGAATTTGAGTGTGGAGAATGATGCGGAGTGTCGCCTTTTTCTCCGAAAAAGGACGTTTGATTCGACACTCCACGCCGAAGCCGACAGCCTGCCCAGGCCCACAGCATGCGGCCCGTGGCTCGCCTACCTCATCCCAGCTTGTCCGAGGCCAAGGATTTGTACACAGATTTCGCAGATCACCACAGATTCAGAGGAGCGAAATATGATCGATTGTGTGAGGTCTCCGCTACAGCTGGTTGCGAATCTGTGACAATCTGTGCGATCTGTGTACCCCTCAATGTTCTGCGGCAGTGGATCATACTCGACATGCAGCTGAGAGGGTCTGGTACACTCCGGAAAGTCTGTCGGCTTCAGCGAGGCGACACACCTCACGCCGCAACCAAGCGCAGCTGCAACATCAGCGGATGCTGCTCGTCCACATGCGCCCCGACCAGATCGAGAAGCAACTCGTACCGGTCGACGAATAGCGGCAACCAGAGATCACTCCGCTGCTGGTCCGCACTGATCCGCAGATAGGTCAAGCCGAGCAGATGGAACTGGCGAACCCGTTGCATGTTTCGCCAGGGGATGGTCCGCTGGAGTCCCCAGAAGTTGTAGCAGGTGAGCCCCTCGGGACCGACCGTGAACAGATATCGACGACGAAGCAGTTCAATCCCGATCGCCGCCAAGCCCGCCGTCGCGACCGGAACCATCAGCCCGAGTATGACATAATTGGTCACTCCGTTGGTGAAGAACCAGCCTATCACTCCCAGTAGGGCG
The DNA here is from genome assembly GCA_031431195.1 of Planctomycetota bacterium. Taxonomy (GTDB): domain Bacteria; phylum Planctomycetota; class Planctomycetia; order Planctomycetales; family Planctomycetaceae; genus TH-plancto1. The sequence continues at coordinate 5,086 of JANPCU010000340.1, forward strand.
AGGGCAAACACAGCGCGAAACGGTTCCTCAAAGCTCACCCGAAAGGTCTGCGAGCGAAGCGAGATGCGGAGGTAGTCCTCGTCGATAAGAGACATGCGGGGATCGTGATGGGGGGAGGGTCAGAATACCTTTCCAAGGATACCCTCTAGCCGCTTAGACTTCACGCGGGACGGATTGGGACGTACGACGGACGTCCTCGTCCGTCGCTCTGCGAGGCTTTCCACACGGACGGACGAGGACGTCCGTCCTACGAAATGTCTCCGTTCTCCCCGCGAGAAGTATCACCCCAAACCCGGCATGCTCTGGGGACGTTTTCCCGTAAGCGGACTGGCCTGTGTTGGCAACCTCAGCCTACAGTTGACGAACAATATTTACGCCTGTAAGAATTGCATCTGTGGGATCGACCACTTCGCAGCTTCCTCATCAACACTTTAAAGGCAACTCACATGCGTGGTGCGATTTTCTTGTTGTTCATGGTCATCGGTGGCCCGTTCATCGCGTGGAATGGTTACTCTCAGCGTCAGCTACTGTCACGTCTGGAAACCGAGGGCACGACGGTCGATGCCACGGTCGAAAGCGGAGAGGAGGTGTCTGGTCGTCGCGGCAGCAGGTCGTATCGAATTACGGTATCGTATCAAGCGGGAGGCCGCTCGATCCAAAAAGAGATGTCGGTGAACGGGAGCTTCTTCAAATCGATCTCCTCCGGGGATTCGATGACTGTGGATACCGTCAAGCTGACCTACCTCAACTCCGATCCCGATCAGGCGATCGTCGTCGGCGGCACCAGCGACACCAGTGTCAATCTGTGGATCGGTGGCGTGATGACAGTGATCGGGCTGGTGGGTGGGGCATTCTGGGCCAAGAGCCTGGCCAGCAGTGGTCCAGGGGATGACTGAATCCTCACCCGCTCTTTACGGTCGATTGGAGTTGGTCGTCGGCGGTGGCATTGCGCCCTGGCCACTGTCGGACCTGGAAATAGCGTCCCTCGCGTTACGTAAATAACGTGGTCCGCAGGACAAATGTCAACCCTGTTAGATTCGGCAAGACTCCGGCGGGAACCTATTCGAGAGGCAGGAAGGGCACACGGTCTTGAAAATGCAGCCTTGGATCTCCCTGGTGGGAGGGCAACACCCCTCTCTCGGAATTCGCTCGATTCCAAGAGCAACGACGCATGTTCCAGACTTGACGTACTTTTCGCCGCTGCCATAATCTCCGATTCAAGCCAATTGCGGGTGTAGCTCAGTTGGCAGAGCACCACGTTGCCATCGTGGATGTCGAGGGTTCAAGTCCCTTCACCCGCTTTTTTTGCTTTGCATCTTCGGATGTCAGGTAAAACTCAATGGAAATGACACTTCCGGCCATGATCGTCACTTTCGGTCACTGGTCGGTTCTCTTTTTAGAGGCAGTTGTCGTTTTCTCAGCTGGACAGATTGACTGGAGCGGTACACGTGGCGGAACAACAGGTGCTCGACGAGCCTCAGACGGATGCGGCTGAATTGCCAGCTGCGAAGCCTCGCTTGGAACTTAAGACCGAAATCAAGGATGTCGGTCCCTGCAAAAAACATGTCCGCGTGATCGTGGCCAAGGATGCGATTGCGGGTGTGCTGAACGAGGCCGTTCTGGAATACACCACCAAAGCGGAGATTCCCGGTTTCCGCGTGGGCAAAGTCCCGGCCTCGCTGATCAAGAAGCGGTTCAAGAAAGAAATTTCGGACCAAGTCAAGCAGCGCGTGCTGATGGTCAGCCTCGACCAGATCGCGGAAGATTCGAAGATTGATCCGATCAATCAGCCGAATCTGGACATGGAAGCCATCGAGTTGCCGGACGACGCCGACTTCGAGTACGAATTCGAAGTCGAAGTCCGTCCGTCGTTCGACCTGCCCGCTTACAAGGGCATGAAGATTAATCGTCCCGTCCGTGAAGTCTCCGAGCAGGACATCAACGACTATCAGACGAATTTCGTGGAACAATACGGCGTCCAGGAGCCCGTGGACGAAGCGGTCGCCGCGGGCGATTTCATCAACGTCGACATCGTGATCTCGCGTGGCGGTGGCGAATACAACCGGATCTCCGATCAGACGGTCCGCGTTCTGCCCCTGCTCAAGTTGCAGGACGGCGAACTCGCTGGCTTCGACAAATTGATGATCGGGGCCAAGGTGGATGACACCCGCACCGCTCAGATCAAGGTTTCGATGGAAGCCCCCGTCGTTGAGATGCGCGGCGAACAGCTGGATGTCGCGTTCACCGTTCTCGATGTCAAACGGATGAGTGCCCAGACTGTCGACGCGGAATTCTGTGACCGGGTCGGGTTCGCCTCGGTCGATGCGTTGCGAACGGCGATCCGCCGCACGCTGGAGCGTCAGGTCAAGTACGAACAGCGTCAGACCTGCCGCAAGCAGATCACTGATAAGATCATCGAATCGGCCAACTGGGAACTCCCCGAGGACATGGTCGGCAAGCAGGTCGAGAACGCACTCCGCCGCGAAGTCCTCGAAATGCAGCAGGCCGGATTTACCGTTCAGCAAATCATGTCCCGCGAGAACGATCTGCGGCAGCAGTCTCTCAGCATGACCCGCCGTAACTTGAAGGAACACTTCGTTCTTGATCGTATTGCGACCGAAGAGAAGGTCGAAGTGAGCGAACTGGAAATCGAGCAGGAAATCTCGGCCATGTCCTTCCAGCGAGGCGAAAGCCCACGCCGGGTCCGGGCTCGCCTGATGAAGTCGGGGGTTATCGAGAACCTGTACGCTCAGATTCGTGAGCGGAAGGCCGTCGACCTGATTCTCGATTCCGCTCAGTTCAACGACACGCCGTTCAATCTGCCCGTGGATCGCACCACGGCCTCACTGGAGCGGTCGGTCTGCGTGGCCCCGATAGTCACTGCCGCATCGTCCGCTGACGACGATGATGAGGAATAGCACAAGCCGGTCCGCTGAAACGGGCTGCTCCTGATGCGTCAAACCCTCGCAGCTGTCCGCACGGTTGCGGGGGTTTTTGTTTTCGTGGGATAGGCTTCCAGCCTGTCATTCTCTTCTCAGAAGATTCTCAGAAGATGACAGGCTGGAAGCCTATCCCACGGTTCTTTGAGTCTTCTTTCCGAGTTCTGCCATGTCCGACAGCCCCGCACCCGACCGTCTGGAAGCCGCACGCCTCGAGAAGCTCAAGCGAATTGTGGAGTTGGGTCACGACCCCTACGGTCAGCGGTTTGACGATCATCTGTCAATCGGCGAGGCCCGGGCCAAGGCCCCCGCTGAGAACGGTGTCGATGGCGAGACCGTCCGCGTCGCGGGCCGCATCATGCTGGCCAACGACAAGGGCAAGCTCAAGTTCTTCCATATCCAAGACATGACCGGCCGCATTCAGCTGATGGTCAGCAAGGCCGACTGTCCGGAATCGGTCTGGTTGCTGATTGAGCAACTCGACCTCGGCGACATCGTCGGCGTCGATGGTCCGGTGAAGCGCACGCGGACTGGCGAGATCACCGTTTTCCTGAAGGATCTGAAGATCCTCTGCAAGTCGCTGACCCAACCGCCGGAGAAGTTCCACGGTGTCAGCGATGTCGAGACTCTGCTGCGGCATCGGCACCTCGATTTGATTTACTCGGAAGGGGTGCTGGAGCGGATGCTGCTCCGCACCCGGCTGATTGAGTCGGTACGTTCGACGCTCAAAGCTCGCAAGTTCTATGAGACCGAGACACCCGTCCTGCACGCCATTGCCGGTGGTGCAGCAGCTCGTCCCTTCACGACGCATCACAATGCACTCGACATTCCGCTCTATCTGCGGATCGCGCTGGAGCTGCACTTGAAGCGGCTGATGGTCGGCGGGATCGAGCGGGTCTACGACATGGGCCGCGTCTTTCGGAACGAGGGAATCGATTCGACCCATAATCCCGAATTCACGATGATCGAACTCTACCAAGCGTACGGCGATTATCGATCCATGATGGACCTCTCGGAAGCGATCATCACCAATTGCGTCCGCGTGGTTCTGGCGGACAAGGCTGCCCGCGCCATCGCTCAGGGCGAGACCCCGCCCGACCAGGAGCGGCTGGTCCTGCCGTGGGGCGATACCGAGATCGACTTCACCCCGCCGTGGAAGCGTGCGACCTATTCCGACCTGTTCCAGGAGCATGTCGGCGTCGACATTACCGATCACCCGGCGATCATCGAGATCGCGAAGAAGAAGGGGATCGAGACCACCAACGTCCACGCGGATGTGGTCGTCAGCGAGGTCTTCGAGATGTTCGTCGAGGACTCGCTCGTCGGGCCAGTCTTCGTCATCGACTACCCCGCAGCCATCTGCCCGCTCACCAAGCGGAAGCAGGACAACCCCGCCATCGCCGAGCGGTTCGAACTCTATATCCAGCGGATGGAGGTCGCGAACGCCTACACCGAACTCAACGACTCCAAGCTGCAAGAGGAGCTGTTCCGCACGCAATTGGCGGGACTCTCCGAAGAGGACTCGATGGCCAAGATGGACCACGAATTCATCCAAGCCCTCCGCTGCGGCATGCCCCCCGCCGGTGGCCTGGGGATCGGCATCGACCGCCTGATCATGCTCCTCACCAACAGCCGCAGCATCCGCGACGTGATCTTCTTCCCCCTACTCAAGCCCGAAGTACACGGGAAGTAAGCCTGCGAGATCAGCTTCTCACGCACGCTCAACTCCCAGTGAGCCGGAGTGCGTCAGCACCCGGATTCGGTGACGGGGTGGCGGTGACCGTCTGGCTCTCACCCTGGCTCCCCAAGAACCGGCCCATGAGATCCCAACCTGCGGGGAGTCGCAGGCCGGTTTGTGCCACTCGGTCCCAAGCTCTGCTGGGGACCGCATATCCCCGCAGCTCCGCTTCGCCCGCGTACCAGACAGCCCTGCCCGCTGAGATGTGAGTGGGACAGCGCCACTTGAGGTCGTCCGTGTGGATCGAACCAAGATCTCTGGCCGGTGAGAGCGGCACGGCGTCAGCCTGCCGAGGCGCTGTGCAATCGCGCGCCCGGGTTCACTGGCGGAGCCCTCGACAGGCTCATGCCTGCCGCTTTTGGCGGGGCTTAGGTCGAGTGGCCCAAACATCGCTGGGGATGTCTGGGGCACGCAGGCACAAGAGGGAGTTGATAGGCGGTGGGATAGGCTTCCAGCCGGTCGATGGCGGGAAAATGACAGGCTGGAAGCCTATCCCACGAGATGCAATCCGTGTCACACCCTTGCCCTCTGACGCGAACTGGAAACAATCCCTACTGAGGCGGCGCATCCAGCACCGCTTCCCCGGCAACGGGTCATTCAGCAAAGACCAGGATCGAGGCCGGGGATGGCAGCTGCGGACATTGTGGTGCGGGGGGCGCGGGAACATAACCTGCGGAATGTGGACCTCGTCATTCCTCGGAACAAGCTCGTCGTGATGTCGGGGGTATCGGGCTCGGGGAAGAGTTCGCTGGCGTTTGACACGGTGTATGCCGAGGGGCAGCGGCGGTATGTCGAGTCGCTGTCGACGTATGCCCGGCAGTTCCTGGGCCAGATGCCGAAGCCCGAGGTCGACTCGATCACCGGCCTAGCCCCGTCGATCTCGATCCAGCAAAAGGCCACCAGCCGCAACCCGCGCAGCACGGTCGGCACGATCACCGAAATCTACGACTACTTGCGCGTGCTGTATGCCCGCGTCGGTCAGGGGTGCTGTACCAAGTGCCATCAGCCGATCACGGCGCAGTCGCTCGACCAGATTTTGGAGAGCGTGCTGACGTTGCCAGAGGGGACGCGGTTTCAGATTCTGGCCCCGCTGGTGCAGAACCAGAAGGGGGAGTTCCGCGACCTGTTTATCGATCTGCTCAAGAAGGGGTTCCTGCGGGCCAAGGTCGATGGCGAGGTCGTGTCGCTCTCGTCCGACCTGCAACTCAAGAAGCACTTCAAGCACACGATCGTGGTCGTCATCGACCGGCTCGTGGCTGGGAAGGGGACGCGGACGAGACTGGCTGAGGCGATTGAGACGGCGGCCAAGCTGGCCGAGGGACGGCTGGTGGTGGAGGTTTCGGATGGGCGAGCCCCCGGCGTGAGCGGGGGTGTTCCGACGGGCGACTCCCCAACGCGAGTTCCCGGATCGCCGAGTGACGACGATTCCAAAGCGGGCGACGAGCGACGGGACACCCCGGCTCACGCCGGGGGCTCGCCGACGAGTTCCACGCTCTATTCCACCAAATATGCCTGCCCCGATTGCGGAATCTCGTACGAACCACCATCGCCGCAACTCTTCAGCTTCAATAGCCCGCTCGGTATGTGCGTCCCGTGTCAGGGGCTCGGCCAGCGGCATGAGTTTCAGATTGATCGCCTCGTCGAAGACCCCGAGAAGTCGATCACGCAGGGCTGCCTGACTCTGCTCGGGGCGTTTCGCGAGGTCGGGCGCTGGCGAAAACACATCTACGTCGGCGTCGCTGCGGCCATCGAACAAGACTATGGGATGGAGGAAGATACGTTCCTCAAGCTGCCATGGAACGAACTCCCCGAGGAGGCCGTCGCCAAGTTCCTCAACGGCATGGGCGACCGGCACATCACGTATTCGTGGCGACATTCCGGCGGGATGTGGAAGCACGGCGGAACATGGGACGGGTACTGCCCCGAGTTGCTCGAAGAGTACCGCAAAGCCAAGAACCCCATGCGCCGCAAGCAGCTCGAAAAGTATATGGAGGTCACGCCGTGTACCGCGTGCGAGGGGAAGCGGCTGAACCCGCAGGCCCGGGCGGTGGTGATTACGAGCAGATCGTTGAGGGTTGAGGGTTTAGCGTTGAGCGAAAGAAGCCCGCAGAATGCGGAGCCTACGAGTAAATCGCGATCGACAAAGCGAATGCCCTCTGACCCTAAACCATCAACTCTCAACTCTCGACGATCCCTCCCCGAGGTCTGCAATCTCTCCGTCGAAGACGCCCTCCAGTTCTTCCAGGAGATCGAACTCGACGAGACCCAGTCGCTGATCGCTGTCGAGGCGCTCAAGGAGATTCGCGGACGGTTGGGGTTCCTGCTGCGGTGCGGCCTGAACTACCTCGCGCTAGATCGTTCCGCGCCGACGCTCTCGGGCGGTGAGTCGCAGCGGATTCGGCTGGCCGGGCAGATCGGGTGCGGGCTGGTTGGGGTGTTGTACATTCTCGATGAGCCTTCGATCGGTCTACACCCGCGCGACAACACGATGCTGCTGCGGAGTCTGCAAGACCTCCGCGATCAGGGGAACACGGTCATCGTCGTCGAGCATGACGAAGAGACGATGCAGGCTGCCGATTACATCTTCGACTTCGGCCCCGGGCCCGGCGTGCGGGGCGGTGAGATCGTCGCGCGGGGGACCGTCGAGGAGATCAAGGCCAGTGAGCGCAGCGTCACCGGGGCCTTCCTGTCGGGCCGCCGCTGCATCGAAGTTCCCAAACAGCGAAGGCCAATTGGCGACAAGCGGATCAAGATCACTGGGGCCACGCACAACAACCTCAAGAACGTCGATGTCGAGATCCCGCTCGGGGCCTTCGTATGCATTACCGGTGTCAGCGGGTCAGGCAAGAGTTCGGTGAGTAATGACATCCTCTGGGAAGTCCTCAACCGCGACATCAACAAGGGACTCGGCTCGCCGGGCAAGTACAAGAAGATCACCGGCCTAGAGCACCTCGACAAGGCGATCGACATCGACCAATCGCCGATCGGTCGCACCCCGCGCTCAAACCCCGCGACCTACGTCAAACTCTTCGATGAGATCCGCGACTTCTACACTCAACTGCCCCAAGCGAAGCTGCGTGGTTACACGCCGGGTCGGTTCAGCTTCAACGTCGCCGATGGGCGGTGCGAGGCGTGCGAGGGGCACGGGGCGACGAAGCTCGAAATGGATTTCCTGGCCGATATCTGGGTCAGCTGCCAGGTCTGCGAGGGGAAGCGGTTCAATCACGAAACGCTGGAGGTGAAGTACAAGGAAAAGAGCATCGCGGACGTCCTCAACATGGATGTGCAGGAGGCGATCGAACTGTTCCAGCATCACCCCAAGATTCACCAGATGCTGAAGACGCTGCACGATGTCGGGCTGGATTACCTCAAGCTCGGGCAGTCGAGCCCGACGCTTTCCGGCGGTGAAGCGCAGCGGATCAAGCTCGCGCGGGAACTCGGCAAGCGCTCGACTGGCAAGACGCTGTACCTGCTCGACGAACCGACGACCGGCCTGCACTTCGCGGATGTACAGATGCTGCTGAAGGTACTGCACGGGTTCGTCGACGCTGGGAACACCGTGGTCGTCGTCGAGCACAGCTTGGATGTCGTCAAGACCGCCGACTGGGTGATCGACCTCGGTCCTGAAGGCGGCAGCGGCGGCGGGGAGATCGTGTGCGTTGGCACGCCGGAGGACATCGCGAAGTGCGAGCGGTCGCATACGGGGAGGGCGTTAAAGAGTGTATTAGCGAGCGGCGGACGTGAGTCCGCCGTGTCAGTCGGCACTCCCAGCCCCAAAGCCGCGAAATCGAAACGCAAATCGACCCCAGACGTTGTCACAGTCAGTCGCGCTCTCGCAAACACGGCAGACTCACGTCTGCCGCTCGCTGATTCCAACATCACCATCCGTGGGGCCTCGCAACACAACCTGCAATCGCTGAACCTCACCGTCCCGCGCGACCAAATGAGCGTCTTCTGCGGGCCGAGCGGGAGCGGCAAGTCGTCGCTGGCGATGGACACGCTCTATGCCGAGGGCCAGCGGCGCTACGTCGAGTCACTCTCGGCCTATGCCCGCCAGTTCCTCGGCCAGATGCCGAAGCCCCGCGTCGAGCAGATCACGGGACTCTCCCCGGCCATCGCCATCGAACAGAAGACCGTCGGCAGCACGCCGCGTTCCACCGTCGGCACCGTCACAGAGATCTACGACTACTTACGAGTCCTCTTCGCCCGCCTCGGACAGCCGTACTGCCCGACCTGCCAAGTCCCGGTCGAACGCCAAACCACCGACCAGATCATCGCCCGCATCCTCTCGCTCCCCAAGGAGACCCGCCTCTACATCGCCGCCCCCGTCGAAGTCCCGGTCGGCCAGAGCTATACGAAGCTGTGGGATAAACTCGGGACGCAGGGGTTCCTGCGCGTGCGGATCAACGGCACCACGTACGGCATCGAAGAGGTCCCCGCGATCGACCACAAGCGCGAACACCTCGTGCAGGTCGTCGTCGATCGCGTCAAGGTCGATCCCGAATCGCGAGGCCGCATTGCCGACAGCACCGAGGCCGCTCTTGACCTCGGCAAAGGCGTCGTCCATCTGATCCGTGTCGAGAAAGACACCCCCGAAGAGAAGTGGCCGACCGACCGGCTGAGCTTGCACTATTCGTGTCCGCAGTGTGCAGAGGGGTAAGGGGGGTGCGCGGACACTCAGATCCCCCGACAATGAGGTTCTTAGACCGACTTGAGATTAAATCGTGGGTGAGGAGATAATCGCTCGAGTGGTTGAATCGAATCGTCTCTGGAATTCACCAATACTGTGAAGATGGGTAGAGAGGAACTTGCCGAAATGGCGACTTGGAGTGGATGTTCCATCTCTAAAGTAAAAACGCTCAAGATGGCCGTTGAGAATCACGAACTATCAAAGCACTGGCGTTGAACGATGCAGGAGTGATGGATGAGATCGTGGCAATTTCTTTCGATGGGAGTCGCAGCATTTCTTGGAATGGGAATTGCCATAGCGGTCTCTGTCTGTTTATATACTGGCCATCGTTATCATCTATCGATCGGCGTCGATACCGATCATGACGACTCCATTCAACCTTCGATGTTGCGTGAGAACCGTGAATCTATGGGCGACGATTCCGCGAGAATAGCGGACGATCCTGCTGGGTCGATCAATCGGTGGCAGACTGAGTCGGAACCACTTCTCGACTTGCCGAATATCAATTTAAATATGCCGGAACTTCCCCAGGTCTCCTTTGAGTCGCGGATTCCCCAAGTTGTCTCGACTCGTGAGAAGGCCACTCGCAACTACGCCCCAAATGCGAAACTCATACCAGCCTCATACCCATCAGGAGTCTCCTCAGTTCATGTATTGCGTCAGCAATCGGAGGAGATTCATCGACTGGCCAAGCAAGTCGAACGTCTCCAGGAGCTCCTGTCGGATCAGGTTCGGAATGCAGCTGCGGCGGAGCGTGAAGGGAATGTGCTTGGTGATGCGAGCGAGTCGTTTGATCAACAGCCTCGACTGCGTTCGAATATGCAGGGTTCCAGTTCAATGATCGTTGAGGAGAGAGAGCCCACGAGTGCCACGAACTCGATCCAGAGAACGGAGTCGACCGAGGAGAAATACTTGCAGAACTGTGAAGAACTCGATGAGTTGCTGGCACGCATGGAGCAGATACAGAAGCAACTCGACACCTCTTCGGAACAGATTGACAGCGACCTCAATCACCCGGCTGCCACCAGAGACAGAAAGCCCAAAATCAGGCAGTCTGCGTATGTCGATGACGAAGAGGTCGAAGAGCAGTACGTGCCATCGAAGCTGATCCGGAAGCACGTCAGTACTCGCCCAATCGAAATGAAGATCATTCCAGCGGCTCGTCCCCCACGGCCCTAGGCGGCCTGGACTGCCCCATGTGCGTGGGCACCAAAAATGGCAGAGTGGCTCTGGATGAGTGGGGCAGGTGATGTTTATCGGAGCGCAGAGTATCAGTGGTCTCGGTTGTCGATGAGGTGTCCCTCTCTGGCCTCCTTGGCACACCAGTCGGCCAAACGCGAATAGCCGGTGCTGCTCCACCTTCGAAAAAACGGTCGCAGGGCATCAATGGGCACACGCGATCAACCACAAACGAGAACACCTCGTGCGGGGCTTCGTCGATAGCGTAAAGGTCGCCCGAAGAGGAGTGGCCGACTGACCGGGTGAGTTTTGACTACTCGTGTCCGAAGTGTGCGGAAGGAAGCGGACTGTCGCACGGTGAGAACTTCGTTGCGAGATGTGTCGCCTTCTACGGTGAATAATGCGACACTCATGAACAATACACTCACCGTTCAGTGACTGTGGGTAATCGCCTGTTCAAGAGGGGCAGTCTCATGTTTCAGCATCCACGTCTCGCCTGGAGTTGGGCGTTCTTCATGGCGAGTCTCGCCTGTTCCGTCGCGCAGGCTGCTGACCTGGAACCGATCCGGGTCAAGGCGGACGGCTCGGGCTTCGAGACGGCGGTCACTCACCAAGCGTTCTCGCCGTTCGGCTTCAACTACGATCACGACCGCGAGGGCCGGTTGATTGAGGACTACTGGGACGCCGAATGGAAATCGGTCGAAGACGACTTCGCTGAGATGAAGCAACTGGGCGCGAATGTCGTCCGCGTGCATCTTCAGTTCGGGAAGTTCATGACGAGCGAGACGCTGCCGAATGAACAGGCACTGACGAAGCTGGCCGAGTTGGTCGCGCTCGCTGAGCGGACCCAGCTGTATCTCGACCTGACGGGCCTGGGCTGTTACCACAAAGCCGATGTCCCGGCGTGGTACGATGCGTTGAGCGAAGAACAGCGCTGGGCCGCGCAGGCGAATTTCTGGACGGCGATTGCGAAGACCGTTGGAAAAAGTCCGGCGGTGTTTTGTTACGACCTGATGAATGAGCCGGTGTCACCCGGAGGGAAGCGGAAGGACGGCGACTGGCTCGGCCCGGCGTTCGGGGACAAACACTTTGTGCAGGTGATCTCGCTCGACCCGGCGAAACGCCCGCGACCGGAGATCGCCCTGGCTTGGGCTCGGCAGCTCAAGTCGGCCATTCGCCAAGTGGACACGCAGCACCTGATCACGATCGGCATGGTCGATTGGAGCCTCGATCGACCGGGGTTGACCTCGGGGTTTGTACCGACGGTGATTGGGCCGGAACTCGACTTCATTGCCGTGCATCTGTACCCCGAGACCGGCAAGCTTGCAGAGAACCTCGCGACTCTGAAGGGCTTTCAAGTTGGCAAGCCCATCGTGATCGAGGAAATCTTCCCGCTGAAAAGTTCGCCCGAGGAACTTGGTCGCTTCCTCGATGAAGGACAACCCGCCGGGGTCATCGGGTTCTATTGGGGCCAGACGATTCAGGAACTCACCCCGCCGAAAACCATCGGCGAGGGGCTCACTCTGAACTGGCTGAAGCTGTTTGAAGCGAGGGCGAAGCGACCCGCTCCCTGAGTGCGAGACGCACAACACGATCGAGCCCAGTCGTTGAATGTGGCCAAGCATCCACCACGGGCCGCAGGTATTCTCCAGTCACCGGCCCCGGTCTCTCGACGGAGACAGTCTGTGGTTTCCAGAGGTTTAAGCCACCGATGTCGACAGAAGAACCCTGCGCAGCACTGTGCCGCAACTCCAAGGGGCCTGGGAGTGAGGTCGCGGACGATTCCCAGACATCGTCCGTCTTCCCCCTTCGCGACCTTTGTGTTCCCGTTTCGGGTCGGCCTGATGGGGATGGGGGGGGAGGGATTGAACACAAAGGTCGCGAAGGACACGAAGGGGGAGGTGAGTTCTCCTCCGGCAATTTTCTCAGCCTGCAAACCTTTTTGGGGTGAGTCGTACGGATGAAGAGGAGCAGGGAAGCCGGTCTCACAGATCGGTCCGACACAAATCTTGATCGTCCCTCCCTTTCTGGTTGGTGTTCATCTGTGGCTTCCCATTTCTTTGAAGTGACCCTCCGCTGAGTTCCAGAGTCACTTGGGCGACTCCGTGATTCTGCAGCTGTACCTCCCCGTGGCCTGCGAGGTGCGAACCGGCTTCACAAAGTGCGTCTCGCACTCCCGCTCCCAGACTCTCTCCCTCCTGTCTTGCCTCAATTGCGAAGATTGACAATACTTCCGGCAGGAATTGCCGGATGGCACAACTCCGTGACCTCATGGGACATACTCCCGCTGCCAGGGACTGGCAGGCGGATGCCCTGTTGGAAGAGGGACGGAGTCGGCTCCGGCAGACCGCGAGGAAGGGACTCCCGCATGGCCGATTCATTGAAACTCATTCATGCCACCCGGCTCTTATTAGATGAACCGGTGCTGGGCGCTGGACCGTTGTCTGGCGAGGAGCGGCGTCTGGTGGAAGACGCCACGATCACCGCATTCCATCGGATCGTGGAAGCGTGTGTCGACCGCCGGGCGGATGTGTTGATCCTCAGTGGCGACACGTTTGACGAGACCTCATTCACGCTGCGAGCGCGAGCCACGTTGACTGATGGACTCGACACGCTCGATGAGCAAGGCGTGTCGGTCTTCATTACCCCGGGCACGATGGACTCGGCGACCTCTTGGCGGCGGTTGGGGAACTTGCCCGACTCGGTGACGCTATTCACCGGAGAGAAAGACAACCCGGTCGAGATCGCCGAACGTGGCAAGGTCTTAGGCGTCGTCAGTTGCCTCTCCCCCTCTTCGCGAGCCATCACCGCCCCGCGCACGAGCAAGCCGGGCATCATCCAGATTGGCGTCGTCCCCGAAGGAGACATCCCAGCCGGTCGATTGGATGACTGGCTCGATGCCAAGATCACCGGCTGGAATTACCTCGCGCTCGGCGGAGGTGACGAGAGTCGCTCACTCCGACTCAGTGGCGGACTCGCCCACGCTCCCGGATCGCCCCAGCCGCTACGGCCCGACTGCCTCGGCGCACACGGCTGCTCACTAGTCGAACTCGACTCCAGCGGAGCCGTCCACCAGGAACAGCTGCGCACTGCGACGGTGCGGTGGGAGCGAATCGTGGTCGAGTGCTCGACCTCGACGAGTTGGGAAGAGCTGACCGAGAAGATGTCGCTTCAGCTGCTGGAGTACGAGAGCCAACCGGTGGAGAGCCTGTGGAACTTTCAGTGGGTGCTGAAGGGGCGGGGCGATCTATTTGATGGCTTGGCGGAGCCGCGTCGGCAGAAGGACTTGTGGGACGCGATTGATCGCGAGTCCCACTCCGCTGATGTGCGTCGCCGCCACCAGCTGACGCGCGAGGTCGTCGAGACCGGCAAGGATCACGAGGCGGCAAAACTCCTCAAGGAGTTCTCCGAGACGGTGACGAGCGTGCTGAACTCGCAGGACACGTTCTGGAAACAACGCGGTCAGCAGTTCACCGACATGGCGACACCGTGGGGGCGTAAGCTCGCGGGGCTGGTCGAGAACTCGGATGCGAAGCGAGTGGCGGAAGAGGCCAAACAGTTGGCCCGTGGGTGGTGGACCTGATCCAGCTCAGGGGGAGCGGGTGGGACAAATCGCAACGGAGTGACGACTTCGTTGCCGTCAGGGAGGACCAAAAGCCATGAAGATCACTGAACTCCAAGTCGAACGATTCGGCGTCTGGAGCGAATTAACTTTGCCGCTGAATGCCGGCGGCACCAACGTCTTCTACGGTCCCAACGAGGCTGGCAAGTCGACGCTGATGCGGTTCATTCGCGCGATGCTGTTCGGGTTTCGGCCTCAAGACGAGCGGACCGCCGGACCGCATCCGACACCCATCCGCTGCGATGGGGCCTTGCGGATTGAGAAGGCGGGACGCGAGCATCTCGTGCGCCGGATCAGCACTCCCGGCACACGCGGGCGGCTGATGATCGATGGCGTGGAAGATCCGATTAAGACGGAAGCCCTGCTCAAGAATCTGCTTGGTGGGATCACTGAGCCGATCTACGAAAACATCTTCGCCATTGGGCTGAACGAGTTGCAGGAGCTGGCCACACTCGACGGCGAAGAAGTCGCCCGGCACATCTACGGCATCTCGCTCGGCATGGATGGAGAGCGCATTCTCAAGGCGCACTTCGGATCGGAGAACGAAGGTAAACTGCTCCTTGATGACACCGGTCGCGAGGGAGTGTTGCTCAACCTGGTGCGCGATCTGGACGCCGTCGACCGCGAGTTGCTCAACCTCGGCGATCCGTCCCGCAAGTACGATGAACTGGTCGCCAAACGCGACCAACTCGACAACGACATTAACGGCCGTAAGCAGCGCCAAATCCAACTCCAGCGCGAGATTCGCGGTCGTGCGTTCATGGACCGCGTCCATGCTCCGTGGAGCAAGGAGCGGCAACTGCGGCGCGAGATGGACGGCCTGCCCCGGTTGGTCGACTTCCCCAGTGATGGGTTGCAGAAGATCGATGGCTGGGATGCCGAGATCGAAGCGATCGATGGACGACGGCGGCAGGCCCTGGCCGATGTCGACCGCGTCGAGGCCGAGGTGGCTCGCAACACACTCGATCCACACCTCGAAGAGCAGGCGACCGCCATCCGGCAGATGCTCGGTGAGCAGGAGTCGGTGCGGTTTATCGAGCGCCGACTGATTGATCGACGGGCGCGTCAGGAGATCACCAAGCGGCAACTCGATCAAGCCCTGCTCGGGTTGCAGGGCCGCTGGGCCACCGACCGCCTCGAAGAGACTGAATTCTCCCCGGCTGCGCTCTATCAACTCTCGCAAGCGGCGCGGCAGTTCCAAAGTGCTGGCACCAGTCGCGGGCGAATCATCCGGCGGTATAAGCAATACGCCGCTCTGGCCAATCGCAAGCTCGCCTCGACCGAAGAGCAGATTCGCCACCTCGGCGGGCTGACCTTCCCGCAAGCTCGCGAGCATGCCCAGCGCCGCCTGGAGGAACTCGAACAGCTGATGGCCTTGCGAGCGCGCGAGACTAACCTGACCGAGTTGACCTCGGGTCTGGACCTCCAGCTCAACCTCATCAACCGACCCAAAGACCTGCCGGATTATTTCTATGCGACGCTGTGGTTCTTCGGTATCGCCGGGATTCTGCTACTGTCGGCGGGGTTGTTGTCGCTGCTGGAAGTGGGGCCAATCGCGAAGACGACTTCGTGGTTCTTCAGTAGTGCTCCGTGGATTGTGGGGGCCACCTACCTGAGCGTGGCTGCTCTCTGCGGCGGTGTTGTCTGGGTCATGAAGGAGCACTTCGAGCCATCACGCTACGGCCTCGACGCTCTACAACGTCGACGACGTGACATCGAACACGAACTGGCCGAAGTCCGGCACGAGATCGTTCGCATCACTCAGCTGGATGTCGCGCGGGGCCCGATGCCGACCCTCGCCGACACGATGGGCGAGGAGCCGGAGAACCTGACTGAGGACTCCGTCGCGCGGGCGATCCGACGACGCATCGCCGAGTTCGATGCCCTCGAACGGCAGTCGCAACGCATCGAGTCACTTCGCAACCGCATGGCCGGGTTGCGACAATCACTGAAGGCGCGGCAGCGAGACATTGTGAGCGCCCGCCGCTCGTGGTGCGAGCAGCTGCGCCGACTGGGCCTGCAAGAAACGCTCAAGGTCAAGGAGGCGTTCGACCTGCTGCAACTCGTCGCCGACGCCCGCCGTCTGTACCTCGAGTGGCGTGATGACAACCGCGAACTCGAAATCGATGACCGCCGCGTCCAGGACTTCCGCAGCCGAGTCGAGGGCATGGCCCGCCGCAATGGCTCGCGCGACGCGAAGTTCGACTGGTATCAACTCCTCTCGCAGTGGGAAATCCAGCTGCGCCAGATCGAGGATTCGCGGCAGCTGCTGACCCGGCTGACTCAGGAACTCGAAGACAAGCGGAAGCGGCTGAACCAGATCACGGAGTCGGTCGCTGGCGTGCGGTCACAGCGGGCGGCGCTGCTCACCAAAGCCGGGGCCACCGATCGTGTCGACCTCGTCGCCAAACTCAAAGCGTTCCAGCGGTACAACGAACTCGTCCGGCTGCATTCTGCCGCTCAGGAAGAGGTCGCCGCCGCTGCCCGACTAGAACCCGATCTGGCAGTGGTCGAGGAGGATCTGCTCCGCTTCGTCCCTTCGAAGAACGAAGAGCAGACGATCACTCTCCGAGTCGAACTCGTCGGCATCGACGAGCAACTGCAACAGCTATATGAGAAGCTGGGCCGCATTAAGCAGGAGATCCTCGATCTCGAAAACGATCGTCGGGCCTCGTCACTGAAGTTCGAGCGGGCTCAACTCGCCGACCAATTGAATCAGTCGGTTGACCGCTGGCTGGCCCTCAAGGCGTGCGGCCAGACCGTCGAAAAGATGCGGTCTCGCGTGGAGCGAACCTGCCAGCCGGAGATCCTCAAGCACGCTTCCGAGTACCTGGAGCGGCTGACCTGTGGCAAGTACCACAACATCTGGACGCCGCTCGGTCAGCGGCATCTGGTCGTGGATGACGAGAAGGCCGAATCGCTGAAGGTCGAACACCTGAGCAAGGGGACGCGCGAGCAGGTGTTCCTGGCGATCCGACTGGCGGTGATGAAGGACTTCGCCGATCGCGGGGTCGAACTGCCGATGGTCCTCGATGATGTGGTGGTCAACTTCGATCAACTCCGCACCGAGGCCGCCGTGCGCACGCTGCTGGAGTTTGCGGAGCAGGGGCAGCAGATCATGATGTTCACCTGCCACCTGCACCTGGCTCACCTGTTCGAGAATCAGGGGATCGAGCCGATCTGGTTACCCGCACGGTCCGGGGCCGGGGCACGCGAAGGCCAGCGGGCGTAAGGGGAATCAGTGATCTCCGACGAGTTTCCTCCGTCGTCTCAATGAGGCTGGTTTGCCACTCGCGAGTTGATGTCAGCGTTGGCTCGGGAGGGACTCACCTGCCCGAAGTGCCATACCTCCACGCAGAATATCCATCTCAATGAAGAGGGCACAGTTCCAGTGTAGTGTGCTACGCCTTGGCTCCCCACGCTGCACTGGGAGGCCCGAGTTTCGATACGCACTCGCACCGGTTAAGGAGCGAGAGGTGCCTCGCGTTCGGCGATCTTTTTGAGGTACTGCTCGATCGCCTGGCGGTAGTGGGCGGGGTACTTCTGATCGAGCATATTCTTGGCAGCGGCCTGAGCTTTTTCGGGGAGGTTGCCCCAGCGGTCCTTGTGACCGGCATTCTTGGGGTCGACTTCGCCCTCGCCCTCTTTACCTTCGCCCAGATAGGATTGGTCGGCGGGATTCGGCTTCCCACCTTGGGGCGTGCCTTTCCCGCCGCCCCCGCCCCCGCCGCCCTGCTGCTGTTCGGCTTTCTTGATCAGTTCATCGAGCGTGGTGATGATTTTTTCTTCGACCCGTTGAACCTTCTGCCCGGCATGACCCAAGCCGAGTCGTCGCCGCACGTCATCCATCTGACGCGAGACTTCATCGAGCGATTTCTCCTCCAGCTTCTCCAGGTCGACCTGCATCAGTTCGGCCAGCGTCACGTAGCGGACCGGGGTCTGCTCGGTCTCATGGAGCAGGCGGTCGAGCGAGGTCAGCGCGGCGTCCTTTTGGAGCAGGGCTGTCTCACACACCGCTCGGTGGAACAGGGCTCCGGCGGGATCGACGACGTATTGTGGGTCAATCTCGGAGTAGACCTCCAGAGCCTCGTCGTAACGGTTCCAACCGGTCAGCGCCCGTGCATACAGCAGCCGCAAGTTGTGCAGGTAGAACGGCTCGTCATGGTGCGATTGCAGGGCCGTCTCTTCCACGGTCGTCGATTCATTCACAGCGGAGATGGCATCGACCAGTTGTTGGGTTTCAGAGTCCGCTCGGGCGAAGGCTTCGATAACGGCCCCGAAGCGGAGGTTGATCGAAGCGGTGTCGGTGAGGGTGCCGATCGTCGCGTCGAGGATCGCGGTGGCTTTGTCCTGCGGGACCGCGCGTTTGGTCATCCAGATTTGGACCTGGTCTCGGCACTGGGCGACGGTCGGCGGGGCGTAGACCGTACTCGCCGCCGAGGCGCTGTTCGCACCGAGTCCGCTCACCAAGAGTGCTAGCAGCAGGCGGCACAGAAAACGAAGGTCTCGGCTCACGGTCGGTGTCCTCTCAAGATTCAGCGGAGTGTCGCCTTTCGGTAGGCGAAAGGCGACACTCCCTGTTCGACTACGGCG
>JANPCU010000341.1:0-23467 GCA_031431195.1 Planctomycetota bacterium
CCGGGGTGTTCCGTCGAGTGAACGTCGACTTCGCAAAATCGCCGTCACGCCGGAGCCTCACGGGGGCTGGGGCAATTCACACCGCGACGCTGTCTGGCTGGGACACCCCGGCTCACGCCGGGGGCTCGCCAGGAGGTCTCATTCTCGACCGTGTGAAGTATAATAGCTGGCCCGCCTCTGGGATGATGATCGGTAAAGCACGACCACCCGGCATGACCTTGCCCCACTATTCCCGGTCGTACCACTCGTCCTGATACGTCGGGTCATTCAGTCGATCGCCAACATAGCCGAGACGGGCCTTCTCCATTTTCTGAACATCCCCAAATCCTGGGGCCAGCCAGCCGCGACCTTTCGTTTCCACATGGCCATCAGCAAACGCCACATTCGCACTGTCACTGTGTCGGAAATGGACCGTGGGGAAGTCATTGCTCGGTGGCTCCAGCAGCCAGTTTTCTCGCAGCTTGCTCGTGGTACAACTAAAATCGGCGCAGAACACCCCTGCGCTGTCCGCGAATACGATCGTCTGCGTCATTTGGGCCAAGTCTCGGAATCGACGAGTGAGCGGTTTCGGATTCGGCACTGCTGCATACGTGGGCGGCAGGTAATCGACTCCCGACGACCGAGACAGAAAATGCCCGTTAAACCCAAATCCAGTGGAGGGCTTTCCGAACGGTACGGCGTCCATTTGTTGCGGGCCAAAGTTGGGACACTGAAACGACTCATAACTCGTTTCCATGTACGGAGCCAAAGGGCTCGCGGGGAAGTCGAGTCGTTTGGTGACATCCGGCTCGTCGTAGTTGACCACTCCGAACCAGTGCTGGGCCTTACCCTTATTGCCCGCGTAGGTCTGCAAGTAGTTCAGGCGTGTCGAGTCCTCCGACACGTACGGCACGAACTGTTCTTTGTAGGTGTCGGCATAGTTATGCACGGCCAGCACGAGCTGCTTCAGACGGTTGCGGCACTCAGTCCGGCGGGCGGCTTCGCGAGCTTGCTGCACGGCGGGGAGCAAGAGAGCAATCAGCACGGCGATGATCGCGATGACCACCAGAAGTTCAATGAGCGTAAAGCCACGCTCGCGGCGAGAGACAGACAGACGCATGGGACAGTTCCTCGTGTCAAACGAGGCCCACGCCGGAACAGCGCGACGCAGCAGCAGCGCTCACGCCTTTCCTGATGAAAAGTGCGCAACGCGATACCAACCAGTCGGCGCACGTTACCGCGCGAGGGCCAACTCGTAACCGTCTAGGCAGGTCTTCTGACTCCCGGATCGTCCTCACGTGACACCTTCCCATGTTCTCTGCTCTCTCGATCGGCGAACCGATGTGGGATGGCAGATTGATGAACACAGTGGTCGCGATGGAGCCAGATCAACTGGCAGCATCGCATGTCACGCTTCGTCCCCGGATACAGCGGCGGGACCGCGACGGATTCTCACCGTCTTCCCTATTCTCTGAAGGACGACAAGTCCTCCAGCACCTAGAACAGTCGCATCCTAACACCCTCGCGCGGGGAGTCAATCGAGTCGGGGGACGGGGGCGGGAGTGGATCGCCTTCTGCCAGCGTCAGTACGAAAAGACGCCTTTGAACCACTTCGCAACCGGTATGGGATTCATTTGCCCTACCCACTGGACCATCGCTTTTGCATTGTGTTCGGAAGGATCATTGATCCATAACACCAACAACATTTGGTCACGCGGAAGCTGTCCCTTGAAGCGACCGCTCGCGTCGAACTTCTTCAATCCTTCCACGATGCCTTCAAAAATGTCGCGGCCATGCTCCGTGAAGGAGTTGGGTTGGTGTGTGAGCATTTCATTAATAATGGCTTCGTAGCGATATCGTCGACCTTCATCGCTCCACGACCAGTCAGCTGGAAATGCATCCAAAGGACCGTAAACACTCCCGTCAGGCCAAGTACCAATCGGGCCGATGCCCTCCTCCAACGTGGCCCCTACGATGTACGGCGAAACTGCATCATCCACTGAGCAGAGCGCAAGGGCGTTGATTGTGTCACTCCCCCGCGCGGCAACAAATCGTGTATACGCTTCTGTGACATCTTGACAGACGGCAGCCGCTAGGCGATTTCTGACCGACGACTTTTTCCAGAAGAACCAGTCCATATGCTTTCTCACGAGTTGGCGAACAGGTATACGTCCGCCGAAATGCGGTCGGGCTCTGCGTTAGGTTAGAGGTGCGACGTGAACTTGTCACGTTCGATGCGTCTGGCAGACAAGCGCGTTTCGACTCAGACGGCACCAGAAGGAAAACCTCGGGGAGCGACGGACGAGGACGTCCGTCGTGCGCCTCCATCTGGCCCGTGCGGCGTATCGCAGTCGGCACTTGCTGGCGCAGCGGGCTGGCGGCGATACCGCCCAGGTCTCGAATCTCGTCTGCCATGTCTCTCCCCTTCCGTGTTTCATCCGTGTCAATCCGTGGCCAATCCTCTCTCGCTGAACTGTTGGGCCACGGAAGTTCACGGATGACACACGGATGACAGTAGTGGACTCGAACGTCTGCATCAGGAGTGATCATCTGATACCTTGAGGCACCGACATTCCCGATGTGGCGTACAGCCCCGTTTTGGGCACCCAGTCGATTCTGGAGGAGAGGGGGGGGCGTTTCCTTCCCCGACTCTCGACTCCCGACTTCCAACTCCCCATGATGCGCAGCACTCCCCACTCCCTCCCAGGCAGCCCGCCCGATGGACCGCGAATCTGTTTTCTCCGCGAGCCTGGCCTTTTTCCTGGCTCCCATCCAGCGCTACCTGGAAGACCCCACTGTCACGGAAGTCATGGTCAACGGGGCCAATGAAATCTACATCGAGCAGGCCGGGCAGCTGCGGGCCACGGGGTCGTCGTTCGAGAGCGAACATGCCCTCGAATCGGCAGTTCGCAACATCGCCCAGTTCGTCGATCGCGAGGTCGACGCCCAGCACCCCATCCTCGACGCCCGCCTCCCCGATGGCTCGCGCGTGCATGCGGTCTTGCCGCCGTGCGCGCGCCAGGGGACGTACCTCACCATTCGCAAATTCCGCCGCGACGCCTACTCGCTGCCCGACTTCATCCGCCTCGGCAGCGTCTCCCCCGCAGCTGCGGAGTTCCTGTCACTCGCGGTGCGGCTCAAACGAAACATATTGATCTCGGGTGGCACGGGAACTGGGAAGACATCGTTCCTCAACGCCCTTTCGGGAGCGATCCCAGAGACCGAGCGGATCGTGGTCATTGAGGACAGCTCAGAACTGCAATTGGCGCAGGCTCACTGCCTGACGATGGAGTCGCGGCCCGCGCTGTCGGACGGGACCGAGGCGATCGATATTCGCGACCTGTTCAAGGCGTCGCTCCGCATGCGGCCCGACCGGATCATCGTCGGCGAAGTGCGCGGCGGCGAGGCCCTCGACCTCGTGCAATCGATGATCAGCGGCCACGCCGGCAGCCTCTCGACCGTGCATGCCACCAGCCCGCGCGAGTCGCTGCTGCGGCTGGAGACGCTGTCGCTGATGTCGGACATCGACGTGCCGATCTACGTGGCGCGGGTGCAGATCGCCTCGGCCATCTCGCTGATCGTGCAGCTCGAACGCTCGAACGAAGACGGCCAGCGCCGCATCGTCCGTATCGCTGAGCAGCGCGGCCTCGACAAAGAGAATCAGTACCTGCTGACCGATCTCTTCAAGACCGCCTGGGAACGCCGCCCGGATGGCACGCCACAGCCGGTCCTCAAGCCGACCGGCGAAGTGGCCAGCTTCGCGAGTGAACTGGTTGATCGCGGTTGGGAGGCAGCGGCGGGTTTGTCGCGCGTGGTGTGGGGGTTGTAGGACGCAGCTTTCCAGCCCGTCACTCGACTGTTGCCAATGGATCACATTTCGGGATAACTGGTATCCCTCGGAGTCCTGCGACAGCTACAATTCATTGATGAGTATCATCACCCTCCAAGAACTCCAACATGACTCACTGGGGCTCGTCCGCCGTGTCGAGGCGGGTGAGTCGATCTTGGTCACCCGCAACAATCTGCCGATGGCTGAGTTGCGGCCTGTCCCCCCAGTGCGTTCGGGAGGGCGTCCCTTCGGGCTGGCTGCTGGGGCGTTCACTGTCCCCGTGGATTTCGACGCCTCCCTGCCTGATGACATTCTTCAGGGGTTTGAGGGGCGATGAGGATCCTGCTCGATACCCATGTATTCCTCTGGTAGATCTCAGCCGACCCGAAGCTCCCGTCTGCTTATCGGACCGCGATTCAGGATCCGGCGAACGAGATATTCCTCAGCGCTGCCTCGGTTTGGGAAGCTGTCATCAAGTCCCAACTCGGGAAGTTGCCTCTACCGGCTCCCCCAGCCGACTACTTGCCACAGCAACGGGAGGCACATGGGATTGCCGCCCTCCCCATTGACGAGGGCGCGATGTCTGCACTGGCCAGCCTTCCGCCGCTGCACCTCGACCCCTTCGACCGCCTGCTTGTCGCCCAGGCGATCCAGCACGGCATGACAATCGCCACGGTCGATGCGGACGTGATCTCGTATCTGGTTCCCGTCATGCCGACAGTCTCGTAAGGCGATCGGTCAGACTTGTCTGACCCGTGGGATAGGCTTCCAGCCTGTCAACTCCCTCGAAAAGACAGGCTGGAAGCCTATCCCACGGTCAGCTTTTTCTGTCCGTTCGCCTGAAGAACAGCAAGTGAGCGAGCATTGCCAGCCAGGGACGGAGAGTGGCCTCCACTGAGTGTTTGCCCAGTCCCTCACCTCACAGCCATGTCCTCACCGAAAGTCGCGTCGGCAGTGGGGAGATGGGCAGAAGGGCACTGGCTGCCGACTTTTCTAACTCATTCGCGGCTACTTGATGGATGGTACCAGGCGATGGACCTGAAAACCCAGGTCGCCGGGAGTCGGCTTGGCATCGCTGTATATCACGTCTCCGCCATCGTCGACGAGGTTCTGTGAGACGCTGTAGATCAGTAAGCCGGTGGTGTCTCTGCGCGTTCGCAAAGGCTGGCCATCGAAGGGGTCAATGGTCAACTCCGCCGGTGTCTTCTGACCGGCAAACAGCGAGGCGTCGAGAGCGGCGAGTGTGTCGGGTAACTGCCCGTGCTGGAGTTGATAGCGGTAGGCGGCTAGCCCCAGATGCAGACACCGCTGCCGGGCGACTGCGCGGCACGTGGCTTGGCCCACCTGCCCGGTGGTCGGTGCGAACTGCGACAACATCATGTACCTGTAGCGATTGAATGCCGAAGCGTTAGTCATCGACTGGAGTTGAGTCACCGATTTCGCCTGGAGTCGCAACGGCTCCGGCCACGGACGCGAGAGAGCCCTTCGCGTCTCCTCCATGAACTTCACCAACCCCAGTTTGTTCGCTTGGCGAAATGGTCCCAGTGGAGCTTTGTCGAATTCAGTCAAGAGCAGGGCCGTCTCACTAGCCATCGCTTTCTGCATTTCGGCCTCAAACGGCGCGGTGCCAAGGGATTGCTGAAGAGACGCCAACTCGGCGTCAGTCCAACTGCATGCGGGAAAGAGTTCTTCCAGCGTGGACACGGCCATCGAATACACTGCGAAACGAACCAACTCCGAGATGTGGCACGGTTCGCCACTCAAAAGGTGCGACAGAGCGAACATGTCTTTGATGTCCTGAAGTGTTCTCGCAAAGTCTCCCTCGTGGGCACTCACGTGGGCTTCGAGTTTCAACAGTCTGGAGACGTGCCTTACGATTTGTATCTCCGGAAGCAGCGTCGCAACTCCCGCTGAGAAATCGACCG
Source organism: Planctomycetota bacterium (assembly GCA_031431195.1). GTDB lineage: Bacteria > Planctomycetota > Planctomycetia > Planctomycetales > Planctomycetaceae > TH-plancto1. The sequence continues at coordinate 5,734 of JANPCU010000341.1, forward strand.
GGATGTGGACCTGCCCTGGCACGCTGGCGGCTTTCCGGATCAGCTGGAGTTCTTGGTCGAGGCCACGCACCAGTATGCGAGACGCCTCCAGATCGGGCCACGGCTGTCCCGGCGGCGGGATGGGGTTGGCATTGTCGCCGACGATTGGCAGTCCGGCTCCGATTTTGGAGAGGTTCGCCGCCTCGACTGCATCAATGGCCGCGACCCATTCCAGCGTCCGGTCAGTCACCCCGGCGGGCACCTTGTAAAAGTCGTTGACCTCACTCGCCGATGTCGGCAACCCGGCGGCTTTCAGTTCATCCAGCTTGGACTGCAACTCGTGTGCAGAGGAGTACCACAGCCACCCAACCAGGGACAGAAACGCCGCTGGTACGCCGATCACGCTCCATGTCCACCTAGATCGCCAGAAGGAGCGGGGTGTGGTGGGAACTTGGTCATCGGTGGACATCGCTGAACCTCCAAGCGAGCGGGGCGGCGTCAGCCCCCTGGTGCTTACACTGATGTTACCAACCCGACGCGTCAGCGAGGGAGCGCAGGGGGAAAGTCGCTTTCGCTCCCCCCTCGCTGACGCGTCGGGCTAGTGAAGCAAGAACCATCCGGCTCACGCCGGACGCTCGCCGGATTGTCTCTTTCGAGACCGTATGAAGTATTGCGACAGATGACAGGCGGGAAGCCTATCCCAGGGGGAGTTCCACCCAGCTGTGGCAACCGGCCATGTCGGGGGTTTCATGTACGGTGAAGGGGGCGGAAGAAACGGTGCAGGAGACCTCGATCACATACAATTCCGGGCGTTTGTAGTGGAACCGCTGGAGGACCGTTTCGGGAGAGAGAATCTGGCGGTCGAGGTACGGGCTCAGCTGGGCGGGAACGGTGATCCGCTGGACCGACTGGACGCGGGCGAAGAGGGAGATCGGAACGAGACCGGCCTCGGGCGGGAACGTCAGGCCGTCGAGCAGAGTAGCTCCAGCGGGAGTGAGCGACTCGGCCCCCTGATGAAAGCGGGTGGGGTAGAGCCAGAACGCCTCGTGCTCGCAGCGGAACGTCCCGCCGGGTTCCGAGATGCCTCCTTTGCGGAGCAGGACCGTCTGCACGCCGGTCGCGAGCGCGCGGCACACGACGGCCCACTCTTTGAGGGCGAACTGGCTGGTGTCGTTCGGGGGATTCATGTGGGTTCACTTCTTCAAAGTCTCAGGTCGCGTGCCCAATGAAGCCTGACATCGGGGAGACGTTACCGTCGGGCGTAGCTCATGTCGCTCCGCGACTGAGACTCCGTTCGCCAAGTACCACCTGGTCTCAGGGGCCAGTTTGAGCCGGGCCGATAGACGTGCGGAGTGCGAGTCGCGGAGCGACATCGCCTACATTCGAGCAGCCTGGACAAGTGAACCGGATGAGGTTCACAGCACGGGCTTCACCCTTCCCGAGCGGGCGAGCCACGCCCCCAGTCTAGGCGTGAATGGAGTACGAGTCGACCGTTAAGGAAATCGGTCAAGACTCTCCGCGAAGTGTGAGTTCGTGAGCAAGCTCCATCCGGTGACACCGCATCAGATCACTTCGAACACTTGCCGCAGTTCCGGCGATCCGATCACCAGAATTTGAATCGCCGCCAGCGAATGATCCACCGACGAGAGCCGCTGGATCTCGCGCTGGACCTCTGCGGGACGACGAGTCAGCAGCAAGATGCGCGGCTGATGTGAGCGGTCCGCGATGGTGAGTTCAAACAGGGGGGCAATCTCGCGCTTCGGCTGAGGCTGCAAATCGGCCAGCAGATCGAGTAGCTCTTCGATCTTCTGACCACCCGCTCCGCCGCGCCACACGGCGGCGTCATGACCGAGGACCGCCAGTGAGGTGCGTGACTCCCGCCCATTGCGAGTGGCGTCGACACAGACAGTAGCGGCGAACGATAGCGCGAGTTCGAAGTCATCCAGTTCGCCCTCCTCGCTCTCCGTAGGCATCCAGGAGTCAAGGAGTACCAGCAAGCTGCGATCGCGGCTATCCCGATACTGTCGCACCATCAGTTCGTTTCGCCGCGCCGAGGTGCGCCAGTGAACTGAACGCAGGTCGTCTCCCGCGCGGTACTCGCGCAGGCTGTGAAATTCATCCTCGAAGATGCCGCTCTTGGCCACCTGAGACGTGGTCTGCTCCATCGCGTTCTGCATCTTCCGCTTCCAATCGGGGGCCAGACGCCCCAGTCGCGGGTAGACGCGCAGTGTCTCTGACACCGGGAGATTCAGGCCGCGTTCGACCAGACCCAGCGGGAATCGCGTATCGACATGCACCGGTCCAAACTGATGCACGCCGCGCCGCGCGAGGACCAGTTGGTAGTGGCCCCGCTGCACTTCACCAGGGGCGATGCGAATGAAGGCGACCTCGGGGACAAGTTCCGTCTGGGTGGCCGACACATGGTCCTTGACCGTCATGAGCCAGGCCGAGAGCCAGCTCTTGCGATTTCGCAAGGCGATCTCGACGGAGAACGGCTCTCCCGCCATGACCCGCGCGGGCAACTGGCGGGCGACCGACACCCCTTTGAGAAAGGTAAACGTCAACCATCCGTTCATCACGAACGCGCCCGCCATCATCGAGAAGACCAGCATCAGCGGATTTGAACGCCCGATCAGCGACCCGATAAATAGCACGAACATGATCACCAGAAACGCCCACCCCTCCAGCGGGATATGGAAGCGATTACGAATCAGCCCGTTCCGCCCGAGTCGGGGCCACCAACTCGCAATCAGTTCCTTTAACCCCCAGACCGAAAAGAGCAAACCGCAGCCGAGAATCGTGGTGTGCCCATACGGCCCCAGTCGCCCTCGGACAAAGCCGGTGGTTAATTCAATGACCGTCATCCCCAGTCCCACGGCCATCGCCGACACGCCACCGATCGTGATACGTCGAAGTGGGGGAGGAGTGTCTGGGGAGGAGGTCACAATAGGTTCCCGCAATGAAGTCGGAGTCACGGGAGAGGTGGAATCGATCGCGAGTGCGGGCCACGGCTGGAATGATGCCGATCAGGTCGACCCCGCAGGGGCCCCGCGATTCGGCATTTGAGTGACCAGCGAATCAATCGCTCGTGCCAGATCTCGGCAGCCGCGCCCAAATCGCTTCTCACGCTGAGCCTGTTCCGCTGCGGCCATCGACTCTCGATGCACCTTGAAATCGATGCTCCAATTCTCTTCGGTGGCCGATCGCAACAACCCCTGCTCCACATCCCCCAGCAGATGGAAGAGTTCTTCGGAGCTTAGCGAAACAGCCGTGCGATGGGGCCGACTGAGGTTTGTTCGAGACAGATCATCGGTGTTGTGGAGATGTTTTCGCAGCGCCTCTCGCTGAATACTCAGTGCCTTCAGCAGCAGAATCACCATGCCGGTGGAGGATAGACCCGTCAACGACACCCCGACCCACGGGTTCCCGAAAACCCAGAGCGTCACGCTACCAACGATCGCCAGGGCCATAAACCAAAATGCCGCCAGCCACATCCAACCCAGTGCGCCCGGTAACTCTTCCTCCGGCTCGGGGGGGGGCGGGGGGACATTCGCGGGCAACTCCCCAATACGGGCCAAGACGACCGTACTGTTGTCCGGTCCACCCCGCAGATTGGCCAGCTGGACCAACATGCGGCACGCCTGACTCGGCGAGAGTTCGCGGACGATGGCCCCCATCTCCGGGTCCGTCACCTGATTGCTCAACCCATCCGAGCAGAGCAGATACGTATCCTCCGGCAAGACCACAAACGGTCCCTCCAAATCGACTTGGACCGTCGGTTCCGGCCCCAGTGAGCGCAAGATGATGTTGCGATGATTCGAGAAGTCGAGCTTCTCCGCCGCCTTGCCATCCCGGCGACGCATCTCCCATTCCAGGCTGTGGTCGAATGTCAGCTGATCGATGCGATCCCGACGAATGCGGTAACAGCGGCTATCGCCGACGTGCCCGATGATGGCCCCCTTGGGAGAGAGCGTGAGCACGGAGCAGGTGGTCCCCATGCGCTGGAACTCCTTGTTCTGTTCCCCCTTTTCAAAGATCGCGGAATTGGCAGCGACGACAGCCGCTTGCAGCGAGATCCGTGGATCGTTGATGGGACTTTTGAAATAGGTATGCGGGATGGTCTCGGCGGCGATTTTGCTGGCGAGTTCACCGACCGCGTGCCCGCCCATCCCGTCAGCCACCAGAAACAGATGGCCGCGTCGGAGAAATTCCTCTTCCGACTGGCTCACCTGGATGGCGAGCGAATCCTCATTGTTCTGTCGGCGCATGCCGACATCGGAGAGCGAGGCGTACTGTACTTTCTGCTCCCAGCGCATGCGTCCCCCCATGAATCGTGACCGAGGGCATGATAACCCGCTCCTGCGGTGACTGCCACGAAGCGAGACCATCTCGGATTGGTCACATGTGTGGACCTGGGTCAACCTCCAGGCCCATCGCCTATTTCTATGTCGGGTGGGACCAGCCGCTCTGGGCGCAGGCCCACCATTCGGAGGACAAGCGTCTTACTCGGAGATTGACTACCAGGACACGGAGACCTCCGGGGTCAGACCTTGGCACCTCCCCGGGGGAGTGAAGAAAATGTCACGCAGAGGCGCAGAGTTCGCAGAGGAAGAGGATGCTGAGGGTGAACCCATTCGGAAATCTCTGCGGCCTCCGCGCCTCGGCGTGACACTTCCCGCGTTCCATCCACAAGAATGCGAACGACTGGGGCATCGACAGGATTCCCCTGCGCTGAGCGGCAGGCCAGGAGGCCCGTGATGCAGAGGCGATGATGAAGAGCGGGGAGGCAGCTTCGTGCCGGCCTGATGAAACGGCGTTTCGCACCAAACCTGATTGGTGAACCGCCCGTGCCCCCGCCACCACTTGCGAGGCCCGCCTCTGCACTCTCCCTGCCCAACCCCCGCTCCCTGCCTCATCGAGTGCCTCAACCGTCACAGCCAACCCTCTGAAATCTGTGAAAATCTGTGTCATCTGTGGACAAACAACCTGCATGGGAGAAGGCCAATCCAGGACGATTTGGTCCACAGATTTCGTGGACTGGCACAGATTATACTTCGAGCGGCGGGGAGTGAGACATTTCGGCGAGCGGGGCGGTGCCCGCCCCCTGGTTCTGCGGGGTCTCCTCGAAGCACCATCCGGCTCACGCCGGACGCTCGCCGGAATGTCTCCTCTCTCTCCGCGCGGAGTATGGATTCTCGGCAATCACACGATTCGCGGTCGTCGGGCGAGGGAGATCGACTCACCAAACGACATTTACCCAGAGGATCAAGGTCGCCCGGTGTTCGCTCGTTTCATTAGGCCAGCTTCGTGCCGGGGGTAGTTTTGCCTGACCTCGGGGCTATTTTGGGGATATTCACAAGTTAGTCCCCGAGAAGGTCAACCTCCATAAGGCGAACGGACATAAAAAGCCGACCGTGGGATAGGCTTCCAGCCTGTCTTTTCGCTGTATTTGACAGGCTGGAAGCCTATCCCACGGGTCAGACAAGTCTGACCGATCGCCTAAGAGAGGCCGAATCGCCTGCGCCCCGAATCCTGGCTTGGCCAACCCGCTGGCTGGTGGAGTCCTCCTGGCGGAGAATTCAGGTTCCTCTTGCCTCTTGCGGCAGGAATTGCCTACAAGTCGGCAAGGTTCTTTGGTCCAGGGAGGGCAAACCATGTGCAGCGTCGTTTCCATTCATCCATTCTGGTCAGGGCTGGCTCTGTTTACCGTTGTCGCTTTGGCAGGCTGCGGGCAGCAACCAACCTCACAATCTCAGTTCTCGGGGGATGTCGCAGAAGCCCCCACAGCACCGCTTGACGAGTCACCAACCGGACCGCTGTCCGTCAACGAGTTCGACGCGAGTGTGACCACGACAGCTGGGGAGTTACCCAGCCTGACTCCCGGTGCCAAAGCCGCCAATCGGCCTGCCGCTTCCGTGAACGTCGAGGCGGAAGAGGATCTCGATGCCGCGGAAATGACGGAAGAGGTCGCCGAACCGGAACCCGGTACTCCCGAGTATCTGCTCCGGCAATTGGCTCAATTGAAATCTGCACCATTCCATCTCATTCGGCAGCCCCTCAAAGGAAAGCCCGGCGAGTTCGAAGAGGTCAAACTCACCGAAGAGCAGGCTGCCAAAGAGCAACTGCGCCGCTGGACGAAGATGGTGGATCTCGCGATGCAGGTCATCTCCGCCACGAAGGACAATCCGCAGCAGGCCCAGCTATTTAATAACGGTGTGTACTACCTGACAGAAACGCGAAAGCAACTGGCTCTGCGCGGAGAACCGGATCAGGCTCAACTGCTCGCCGAAGACGCGGAAGCCCTGTATCGCCGCGACAAATCTTCGTTTGCCGCCGTCGAGTCCGCCCTCAAGGTAGTTCAGCTGACCCAAATGCTGGCCGAGCAAGCGGGTCGTCAGGATCCTCGGCGGGCCACCACATTTGCCAAGCAGTCGCGTCTGTTCGCCGAGAAGTTTCCACAGGAGACGAACCGGGCCGCGATGAACCTGGTCGCTGCGGGCCGACTCTGTGAGCAAGTCGGGCTGATCGATGATGCCGAGTTGTGCTTTACGACGATTGATGAACGCTATCCGAACTCTCCATTCCAGGAGACCACAGCGGGAGTGCTGCGTCGACTGCGGCTGCAAGGCACCAAGCTGACCGAGTTCGCAGGCTCCACGGTGGAGGGCGGCTACATCTCGATCGACCAGTTCCAGGGGCATCCGGTGCTGATCGTGTTCTGGGCTTCGAACTCGCAGACCTTCGTGAACGACTTACCGCTGATTCAAGCGGCCAGCTCGAAACATGGTCCGCGCGGGCTCATGGTCATTGGGGTCAATCTGGATAAGGAGCAGTCCGCAGTCGACCGCTTTGTGGAACAGCACTCGCTGGACTGGCAGAACATTTTCTTCTCCGAGCCGACGAGTCGAGGGGTTCGAAATCCCGTGGCCCGACATTACGGAGTGACCTCCGTCCCCACCTATTGGCTGGTGAATGCGAGCGGAATCGTGACCGCAGTTCCCTTGGACCTGAAACAGTTAGATGCCCTGCTGTCGAAGACGCCAGTCAAATCAGCGAGTACCACACGTTAGTGTAGATTTGGAATTGAGTTGTAGGAAAGGCAGACAGGAATGTCTGCCCCACTGAATCAGTGGCACAGACATTCCTGTCTGTGCGAACTGAAGATAGATTCTGAATCTGCTCGAGTGCCCGTCGCAGTATAAATGGGACATGTTAGCGAGCCCCCGGTGTGAGCCGGGGTGTTCAGGTCGCACAACGTCTCGAGGCGAGTCGACGCTACGCCAGCGAGGCCAAGCCGCCACAGCTCACTCCACCAGTCGCATTCTCTCGAATGAACGCTCTGGCTTACGACGGGGGCTCGCCGGTCTCTCCCGCGCTGAGGCTTTCGTCTCTTCCTGATGTCTCACCCAGCGCTGCGGGATCGTGACGATCCTCATTGGCAACTGCCCGCGAGAGCAAAAAAGGCGGCATGATCGGGTCTCCCGAATCGCGCCGCCCTCATCGTTCTGGCTGAATGCTGACAGCTCAGGATCTGGTCCGAAACAACTTCCCGAAAGTCCTGAAGAGGAATCACCGCAGAGGACGCGGAGGACCGCAGAGGTCCGAGTGATCTCTTGGATTTTCCTCTACGAAACCCTGCGTGCTCTGCGGTGAATTCCGGGAACTTGTATCGAGCCAGTTCCTAATCGCTGACCGCTCCCCACTACGGCAGCCGCTTCACGCGGATGTTCTTATAGGACACCGTGCTGCCGGGATCGTGGGCTTGCAAGGCGAACGTGCCGCCTTCACCCAGTCGACGCTCGAAGTCGTTGCTGAACGCCTTCTTGTCCAGCGGCTCATCGTAGTCGACGACGACCTTGTCATCGAGCTTGATCGTAATGTGCTGGCCATTCACGATGACCGTCTCGGTCCACCACGTGTCGTCCTTGATGTGTTGCTCCAGAACGTCCACGACTCCGTACAAACTGCCGCTGCGTTTGACATCGCCTTGAGTGTTATTGACCTGGCACTCCTGGCCGAACTTGGGCCAGCCGGTTTCCTGGTACTTGGTCCGCACGTAGATGCCGCCGTTGCTCCCCTTGGCAGTCTTACAGTCCACTTTGATTTCGAAGTTCACGAACGGCTTCTCATCACCGACGTAGAACATGTGGCTGCGTTCGCCGTTCGCGACCAGCGCCCCGTCGACCAGCTTCCACGAGTCCGGATGCTCGGTGCTCGACTTCCAGCCGTCGAGAGACTTACCATCAAAGATGACCTTAAAGCCGTCTTCATCAGCGGCGTTGGCATTCATGAGTCCCAGGCCGAGAGCCAAGGCCCCGACCAATCCCAGCAGTCCACGCTTCATTGTGTTGTCTTTCATCACGAGGTTGAAACCGATCCGCGAGCGTTCAGGAACGCTCACTCGATTCTCGCCACGTCGGCCCGAGCATGCAACTCAGTAGAAGCCGGGGAAGCCATCGTGTGTCTACATCACCCATGTCGGCATATTGCACGACAACACGATACAGGCATGAAGTCGGGATGTGTCACGCAGAGACGCAGGGGCCGCAGAGATTTCAGAGTGGGTGTCCCCTCGACTTCCTCTTCCTCTTCCTCTTCCTCTTCCTCTGCGAACTCTGCGCCTCTGCGTGACACAGTCTCCACTTCCGCCAGCAGACCGTCTGCTTCTCCTCATCACCCTTCTCGACTACTCTAACACACATCACCTCTCGGGAGTCGCTTGTATGTACTCGGACGGGCCGCACCACCGGGCACTCGGATCGCTCAGCAGACTCGCAGCCTGCTGGGTCATCCTTGGGATTTATTCGCTCGCCTGTTCCCAGGACCAGCCTCGGACTCGACAACCGCTGGAGTTCGAAGTCGACCAGGCCGCGTGGGCAATGCGGGCGGGGGCTCCAGTTCCCCTGCAGCTGAAGATCATCTGTTCTGCACCGGGAGTTCTCGAGGGAGATCTGCAAATACAGATCGATGAAGGTATCGCTTCCACCATCGCCCTGATTCAGATCCCTGATCAGACCTATTCCGCCGGTCGATTTGAAGTCAATTACCTCCTCCCGATCCAATCGCACCACGTCCAAAGCGCCTTGGTCGTGAAGTGCTCCTTTCATGATCGGAATGGCCCCGTCTACTCCAGCACCGGACAGCTGATCCTCCCGACGCGGCGATCATTTGTCGTGCCGATTGTGCATGGCCCCCGTGTCGGCGAGGGCGATGACTTTGCGTGGTTGCTACTGGAGAGCTGGTGCCCCAAGCACTCCACCAATCCCATTGCGACGCCGATGCTGACGATCACGCCCCGCATCCGGGGAGCTGATCTGCCGCAGGATGCGATCAAGCATTTGCCACATGACATTGTCGTCGTCGAGGCCGGTGGATTCACCGACCTGGGCGGGCCACAGGTACGAGCCCTCGACACCTGGGTCAAGGGAGGCGGCTCGCTGTTCCTGCAAATCGGCGATGAGGAATTGTCGACCGAGCAGCAGGCGTTCCTCGATCGCCTCACCGCGAAGAATCCCGATGTGCTGGACGATCTCATCGAAGGGACGAAGCTCATCCCCGTGATACGTGGGCGCACCGCAGCTGCACTGGAGTACGGTTTCGGACAGGTCTGGCTGACGACGGAACGGTCGTGGGCCGAGGCGACCGAGACCGATCGCATCGCCGGTTGCATCCACTTGTGGCGACTGAAACAGGTGCATCGAGATCAGCTGGGGCAAACGGGGCAGTTGTCGTTGGAGCCCGCCCGGACGCTGCAGAATTCGCAATGGAACCAGGCATACGGCGGTCAGTTCTCTCCCGGTGGGATGGACGACACGTTTCTGGCGACCTGGGAACATCAACTGAACAACTCCTTCAGCGCTCGGCCCGGTGAGATGATCGAAGCGCTGATGCCGCGCGATGTGCAGGCGATCCCCGTCTGGCTCCTGGGCGGGATCATCATCGTCTACATCGCTGCGATCGGCTTCGGGGACTACATCGTCCTCGGCAAACTGAAGCGGCGGAGGTGGACGTGGTTCACCTTCCCGGCGATGACGCTGGCCGTCTCGCTACTGTTCATCGGCACGGCGAAAGGGTATCTGGGGGCGTCGCAGGAGCTGAGTGTGGTCGAGTACCGCGATGTGGCCGCAGACGGGACGATCTGTCGCGTCCAACGCTTCGAGTTGCTCTTCCGCTCGAGTTCGGGCCGCTCGGTCACAAAGCTCAACAACGCCGCCTTCACTCCCGTCGCCCGCCAGGCTCCTCGCGATCCGTACAACCAGAATCGGGGTCAATCCCAGGAGAGCCAGCTGGTCATGATCGAGGGCAACCCTACCGACAAAGCCACTGTCACGCAACAGGTCGAACAGTGGAAACCTCAGCTGAACCGCACGGTCTCATTCCCTCGTGATCAGAAGGCCCCGTTCACACCACCGGTCATGACTGCGGGGCTGCAGCTCTCCTCGATTGATTATGGGAGTCAGCTCTCTGCCAGCATGAGGGAATCGCTGCCCGGAGTAATCGGCCATCTGATCCTCAATGACCAAAGAGTGGCCAATCTGGGAGGTTCACTCAGTGTGAATGGGAATGACCCGGAAAACGCTCGTATTTGGCAATTGATTACATGTGGCCAACCTCCTCCGGCGTCTCAGGGCCTGGGCCTGTTCACGCTGTTCGACCAGATCAGTCCAAGTGCCGACACGGGACTGGCCGACATAGTGATTGCGACTCCCGGACACGAGGTGCTGTGCGTGGCCGTCCGCGAGGCGAACGGCGAACTGGTGATCTACCGCTGGCGGTTCCCCGTCCCGTAGAACGGAATTTATTCCGTTCCAGTGAATCGAGAACGGAATGAATTCCGTTCTACACCCTGATCGAGAACTCCATGATCGACAATCACTCCGAGAACCCCGACATCGTGATCGACTCCCCGCCGCCGGTGGTGTCGGTGAAGAATCTGCGAGTCAAATACGGCAAGTTCGAAGCCGTGCGCGGGATCTCCTTCGAGATCGAGAAGGGCCAGGTGTTCGGGTTCATCGGCCCCAACGGGGCGGGCAAGTCCTCGACCATCCGCGTCCTGGCCACGCTCCAGAAACAGTTCGAAGGGACCGTCCGCGTCAACGGCATCAGCGTCCGCAAAGACCCCGATCAAGTCCGCGAAATGATGGGCTACGTCCCCGACTTCTTCGGCGTCTATGACGACCTCAGTGCCCGCGAGTATCTGCACTTCTTCGCAGCTGCGTACCGCATCCCACGTGGTCGACGTCCGGGTCTGGTCGACGAGGTACTACAGCTGACCGACCTGACTCACAAGATCGATTTCCCGGTCGAAGGACTCTCGCGCGGGATGAAACAGCGGCTGTCGCTGGCTCGCGTGCTGCTGCATGACCCGGACTTGTTGCTGCTCGATGAGCCCGCGTCGGGACTTGACCCGCGTGCGCGCATCGAGCTGCGGGAGTTACTGAAGGCGCTGCAACAGATGGGGAAGACGATCCTCATTTCCAGCCACATTCTGCAAGAGCTGGCCCAGTTCTGCACTCGCATTGGGATCATGGAGGCGGGGCAACTGGTGGCCGAAGGGGACTTGAACTCGATCTATCGCCGACTGGCTCTGCAGCGCATCGTGCATGTGCAACTAGTCACGACGCCACCGCAATTGGTCGAGGAACTCCGCCGTTCCGCCCATGTGATCTCGGTCGAGGAGCAGACCGACCGGCTGGCGATCCAGGTGCGCGAGAGCGAGACCGCCATCGAAGACCTGCACGACGCCATCGTGCAACTCGGCGGCCGCATCCGCATGTTCCAGCCGGAAGCGATGGACATGGAGACCGCGTTCATGAAGCTCACGGAGGGAGTAACCGCGTGAGGAAGTGATCAGTCGTCAGTATTCAGTGTTCAGTGAAGCAAGACTTAAAGCCCAGGGGTTGCAACCCCTGGGCGTTCTTCCGTCGATCAATCATCAACGATCACCCCATGCTCACCGCTCTCATTCAACGTTTCAGTCTTCCGCTCCTGGCCAAGGATCTGGTGGAGACAGCCAATCGCCGCCGGACTTATGTCCTGCGCGTGGTGTATGCGCTACTACTCTATACTGCGGCACTGTTCATCTACATCTCCGAGACGAATGCCCTGCAGAAGACGACGTTTGAGCTGCTCGGAACCGGAAGTACGCTGCTGAATATCACTTTTGGGTTGCAGTGTGCCGGGATCTGCCTGTTCATGCCCGCACTGTCGGTCGGGGCGATTACGAACGAGAAAGAGAAGAACACGCTGACGCTGTTGTTCCTCACTCGACTCGGCCCGTGGACGATTCTGTTCGAGAAGTACCTGGCCCGCGTGGTTCACATGGTCAGTTACCTGCTGATCTCGCTGCCGCTGTTCGGGCTGGCCTATAGCATGGGGGGCGTGACCCAGCTGGAACTCTGGTCGGCGATCTGGACGTTGGTGGTGTTCGCCCTCCAAGTGGGGGCCATCTCGATCGCCTGCTCGGCGTTTTTTCACTCGACAGCTGCGGCGTTTATCTGGACGTATTTGGTCGGGGCGGGGTTGTACTTGTTGCCGGTGGTTTTTTTGGAATTGGGCGGCGGGTATCAGACGTTCAGTCCCATCGCCTCATTGTATGAGGGACCGATCAACAATTCAGTGCAACCTGTGCATCGCTGGCTCATGTCCCTCGCCGAGCCCGTGCTGGAACTGTTGCAGTACAATCCAGCGGATATCGCAGAGCTTCAGACATTCCGACCAATCTCCATCCATCACGATACCGATTTGGGCATTCTGTTCTTTCCACTCAATATCCAGGGATCGACTTTCTGGAGTCCGTCTTCCGGGGGGCCCGCGTTGTGGCACGTCTTGTTTCGGACCCTCCCGGTGGCGCTCTCGACTCTGGTGTCGCTCGTCCTCGCCCGGCGGTGGCTGGTGTCGCGCGCGGTGGCGAGCGGGGGGAGCCGGGTGATGTTGATCCTGAAGGGGATCGACGGTTTCTTTCACCGCCTCAATCAGAATCGCTGGACCCAAGGGCGGGTGCTGATCAACGACTCCGAATCCTTACCATACTCGGATCCGATCGCCTGGCGCGAGACCAAGAAGCGGGCCTTTGGCACGTTCCGCTATTTACTGCGGATGCTGCTACTGATCGAGGTGCCGACACTGGTGATCTGTCTGGTGTTTATTACGACGGCGTATAACAGAAACTCCTACTGGAACCGCAGCGAGATCATGGTCGGCTTGTCGATCATCCTGTGGATTCTGTCACTACTGTTTCTGGTGTCGAAGGCGGCGACGGTCCTCCCCAGCGAGCGACTGCGCGAGACGTTCGACGTGCTGCTGTCGACCCCGATCAAGTCCCGCGAGATTGTCCAGCAGAAGTTCGCAGGAGTGAACCGGCTGATCTGGGTGCTGTCGATTCCCCTGATGACCGTTGCACTGTCCCATGCCATCTGGATCGAAGCCAGCGGAAAACTGTGGTGGGGCGACGATGGCGTGGGGTGGTATCTGCTCGGCAGTCTCGGGGCGATCCTGATCTACCTGCGGATGGTCGCGTGGCTTTCGATGCTCCTTGGGCTGGCATTGAAGTCCCAGACGAAAGCCATCTTTGCCACGCTGACGATCCTGGTCGTCTGGTGCGTGTTATCGCCCGGGCTCTTGGTGATCTGGATGGAGATCAGCGGACAGAGTCTGAATCGTTTCGATCTCTTAGGCCATCTGTTCATCGCCCAATCCCCCGCATTCTTGATTGCCGCTGTCGAGACTGCAGAATTCGACAATCAAACTGTGCTGATGGTGGTGAGTTCACTGATCGAATACACCGTCATCACGATCGCCCTCCGCGAGATCTGCCTGAGTGCCGCCGCCGCCATGCTGGGCCGCCCCGAGACACCCGAACTCGTGTCGGGCCAGCGTCGCCAACGTGCCGGTCGACGCTCGCTGCGGAGTGGTAAGTCGTAGGCGATGTCGCTCCGCGACTCGCATTCCGTCTGCCAAAACCGCGACACACACGGTTCGAAAAGCGTTCCCCGGGAGCAGTCTCGGTTGCGGAGCGATATGAGTACGGGCACGTAGGAAACGTGCCCCACGGCGAGCGGCTTCACCGCAATTATAATCGCCCGAAGAACGGCACCAATCTCCAGATCGGTCCTGTCGCCGTTCCGCTGGCCTACTCTGGCTTCAGCTCAGTGATCGTCGTCATGGCGAGCGGGTACTGGTCGAGGAGCTGCCGGATGTCTGACAGCGTGACGCGGCGGTAGGCGGCGATCTCCTGTTCCACCGACTGGTACTCCTCGCGGTAGACCCAATCGCCGCCGATCACCGAGAGGCGGCCCATCGGTCGCTCGCTGCGGAGCACGATGCGCGAAGCGACCTTGTTGAAGGCTTCATCGAGTTCGTCGGCAGTGACGCCCGACTGATTAATCTGTTCGAAGACCTCGCTGACTCGCGCGAGGTTCGCTTCCGTTTCCTCGGTATCACAGCACAGGTAGCCGCCCCAGATGCCGTTGTCGAAAAACTCGTTGTACGCCAGGTCACACGACTCAGCATGACCCGGATCGACCAGTTCCCAGTAGAGCCGACCACTGTCGCCATCTCCGACGATCACCGACAGCATCTCCGCTGCGAATCGTTGCGGGTCGCGGCTGGTGGGGGCGATCGAAAACAGCATGGTGTGCGCTTGGGACAGCGTCGGTCGAGTCGAGCAGATCCGGCTGCGGGGGGGATTGCAGAGTGCCCACAGTTCTTGGCGAGAGCCTGGCGGGAAGGCCAAACAGTGCTGGTTGGCGAGAGAGAGAATCTCGTCCCAGTCAACTCGTCCAGCAGCGACGAGGGTCATGTTTCCCGTGTGATAGCGCTGCTGGAAATAGGTCCGCATCCGCTCGGCGGTGAGAGAGAGAATCTCCTCCTTGGTCCCGAGGATCGATTGCCCCAGCGGGTGGTGGGCGAAGTGGGCGGCCATGATCTGGTCATGCGCCAGGAACCCCGGCATGTCGTCGTACATACCGATCTCTTCAAGGATGACCTGCTTCTCGACATCGAAATCGTCCTTCCGCAAACTCGGCTGCATTAGTGCGGAGAGCAATTCGAACACACGCGGCAGGTACTCCGGCAAGACAGCAGCGTAATACAGTGTGAACTCCTCGCCGGTCTGGGCGTTGTAGTTGGCCCCGAGTTCATCGAAGACGCGGTTTACATCGGCTGCGGAGAATTGCTCATTCCCCTTGAAGGCCATGTGTTCGAGGAAATGACTGACCCCCGCGCAGTCAGCGGTTTCATTCCGGGAGCCGGTGCGCACATAAAAGCCGATCGCCGCACTTTGAGCGCGGGGGTTGATCTCGCCAATGACGTGAAGTCCATTCGGCAGGACAGACTGTCGAAATTCCATGAACGATTTCCGCAGGCCACGGGGCTTTCTCGCTGTCCGTATCAATCGGAATTTGAATGACGAGAGAGCTTCCTCCCGCAGGGTAGCGAGTTTGCTGGGCCGTCAACAGCGAGGGGGTAGGGGGGGGGGCCTCAGAAAAGTCGGCAGCGTTTCATCGCAGGGTGTCAGACACCGGAAGAGTACAGGTGCTGGAAAAGCGTCGCGCCGGAAATCGCTCGCTCCAACGTCTCCAAAATTGGAAACGCAGAGGGCGCGGAGGACGTAGAGAAATCCACTCCTGAGGGACTCTGCGTTCTCCGCGCCCTCTGCGTTTCCATTCCGCCATTCACGGGGATGCGCTGTTTTGCCTGAAAGATGTGGCGCGAATCTGAGTTCGAAGAGGCTGCTCGTTGGGGAGTTGCCGACTTTCTGAGGCACCCACAAATTTCCTCACGCAACCCGTTCGCCATTGCTGGAAGATCCCTGGGGGAGATAAAGTGATATTAGTGAGGATTGATGTAACGCCCCGAATCAAGAGGAAGGTCCATGTCGAACGTCTGGCACCATCCTGACCCGACCCGGCGTCTCGCGTTGCAGGCCGGAACACTCGGTCTGCTGGGGGGCTCGACCTTACGTTTGGCTGAGTCGCGGGCAGCGGACACGCGGGCGAAAGCCCCGCCGATACGTTCGGTGATCTACCTGTTTCTCTCGGGCGGTCTCGGACAGCACGACAGCTTCGACATGAAGCCCGCAGCACCGGATGTGATTCGCGGCGAGTTCAACCCCATCAGTACGCGGACGCCCGGCTTGCAGATCGTGGAGCATCTGCCGCTGCTGGCTCAACGGAGCGACAAGTGGTCTCTCATTCGGTCGATGACACATGGCTCGAACGAACACTCCCTGGGCCATCTGTTCATGCTGACGGGGCGATCGAAGTCTCCGCCCACATTCAGCAATGATAAGCCAATGCCCCAGGACTGGCCCTCGATCGCGGCCATCGCCGGGGACCAGTTGGCCCCCAGGAATGGGTTACCACCCGCAGTCGTGCTGCCTGAGCGGTTAATACACAACACCGGTCGCGTCATTCCCGGCCAGTTCGCTGGAGAGATGGGTCGCCGCCGCGACCCGTGGTTTATTGAGGCGTGTCCGTTCAACCCCACCACCTACGGAGCCTATCCCGAGTATGAGTTTCATCACGCTCGTGGCAGTCAACGGACACCCAACCGCCCGTTCATGGCTCCGAATCTGAACCTGCCGGATCAGCTGCTGTCCAGTCGGCTGGATCGGCGGTTGGAGATGTTGCAGAGCCTGGAAGATCAACGACGCAACTTGGATACTGCAGCGAGTGTCGGGGAGTTTTCACGGCATCGGGCGTCGGCGGTTTCACTGCTGCTGGATGAGAAGGTGAAGTCCGCGTTCGACGTGACGCAAGCTGACCCGGCAATCCAAGAGCGATACGGCCGCAACACATTTGGGTGGTCGTGCTTGATGGCTCGTCGGCTGGTGAAAGCCGGAGTGGGCCTGGTGCAAGTGAACCTGGGGAACAATGAGGCGTGGGACACACACGGCAACGCCTTTCCGAACCTGAAGGACTTTTTGTACCCGCCGACGGATCGCGCGGTCTCGGCACTGCTGGATGATTTAAGCGAGACGAGTGAACTCGACAGTACGCTGATTGTCATGGCGGGGGAGTTTGGTCGGACGCCGAAGGTGCTGCACTTGCCGCAGCACTACAAGCTGCCGGGACGTGACCACTGGGGCGGAGCGCAGAGCGTCTTCATCGCGGGCGGTGGAATTGCGGGCGGACGAGTCTACGGAGCCACCGATAAGATCGGTGCGTACCCCACGCATGATCCCGTCAGCCCGGAAATGCTGGCCGCCACAATTTATGACCGCCTGGGTATCCCCGCTGATTCCATGTGGCATGATGACCAGGGACGCCCGCATGCGGTCTACCACGGGGAGCCGCTGACCGCGCTGCTAGGGTGAGTTTTCCCGCTCAAGGTGGAGTACAAGGTCGCCCCGGAGTGTGAGATGTACACTGTGATTGTTTCAGAGGCTTGCCCTCGGAACTCGTCATGCTCTTCTGCTTCACTTCGCAGACCGCATGACTGAACTTGAGGCAGAGGATTCACGAAATGCTGGGGGAGGCGTGTGGGGGACCCAAGCGTCATTCCAGGGACGGAGGTGTTCCCCGGCAGAAGCGGAAGCTCTCTCACAGGTGAGGGACTAAAGTCGAAACGCAGAGGGCACAGCGCGGCTCTGCCGCAACCGAAAGGGAAGCCGTCAGCAGTCAGCCAGAAAGCCATTCCACATCGCCCCAACCTCCGCACCCCGCAGGGGTCGACACATCACAGCCCAGGGTCGCGACCACCGGGAGCGCACCCTGGGTGAGATCGTCCACGGAGAACGAACCCTGAAGGGGTT
>JANPCU010000342.1:0-10577 GCA_031431195.1 Planctomycetota bacterium
CCGGGGTGTTCCGTCGAGTGAACGTCGACTTCGCAAAATCGCCGTCACGCCGGAGCCTCACGGGGGCTGGGGCAATTCACACCGCGACGCTGTCTGGCTGGGACACCCCGGCTCACGCCGGGGGCTCGCCAGGAGGTCTCAATTTCGACCGCGGGAAGTCTAGTTTTACGTGGGATGATCGCTGGGAGCCGAGCGGGTACGAGTCAGACTCCAAACAGCACTGGCCACCAGCACACTGACCAGATTGGCCAGCAGATCCAGCGGATCCCATGAGCGCTGCGGGATCCCCAGCTGCGCAATTTCCGAAAGAATCCCGTGAACTAGCAAAGCTGCTATGGCCCCGATTTCCGTGCGACGTCCGCAGCGTGTGGCAACTGATAAAACCGCGAAAGTCATTACGAGATATGCCGTCGCATGCGCCCCGTACCCAAAGATCGTGTTTGCCCGGATCGACCCCCAATCGCGCAGCACTCGGAGTAGTCTGGGAACCGAAGGATGGAGCAGGAGTGTGGTGCCTGCACTCAAGGCCACGACCACGAGTCCTGTCCGCGCCCATCCCACTGTTGAATTCGTTGAGTTCGACATAGTCAGCAGGATCGCAGGATGTGGCTCAACCTGCCCGACCCCGGACAAGTTCGCAGCAGTTTACGGCATCGAGTCTGGCTGGGGAAAGACAGACTTTCGAACACGCCCATTCCGGTGCGAGGTCGCATCGGTGTTGAGCAATCGGAGATTTCGGAGAAATCACCGACAGGAACATGACCCACCTCGCGAATTGAAGGACGCAATTCGCGCGTTGAACCATGCTGGCTTTGGATTATTCATGCCCATTCCGACTCTGACCGAGGGATCGATGGATCGCCAGACCAAGCGAACTTCGACAGCACCCAAACTGGTACTGGAACCGGTTCGTGAGAGTTCGCGGCTGGATTCGCACCCATTAGCAACGGGGCGATATTTAATCGGATCTTCCCCCGAATGCGACATTGTGCTCGCCATAGGCGGGGTCGCGCCGCAGCACTGTCTGCTGATCGTGGGGGTCAACAAGACGATCGTCAAGGCGATCTCGCCGCTCACCTGGATCAACGATGGCCCGTTGACCGAAGCAGTACTCAAACATGGCGAGCGATTGATCCTGGGGCCGGTTGAACTCCGCACGCGGCGTCCCGAAGTCACGGAGTGGATCGAACTGCGGGAGCCGGAACCCGCCCGGCCCACGCCTGCGGTCTCCTACGAACCGCCTCGGATCGAGGAGTTGCTCGATCACGCGCGGCAACAATTGCAGTCGGTGATCGATGAGCCGCCCAGTCCGGCGGAGCCTGGGGCCGAGGAACTCTCACTGGCCGGTGCGGTGCGGATTCACTCGGCCAGTGCGGAGCCAGTCTCACCGGTCAGCACTGTTCCCCCTCTTCTGGCACATGAGCGAGAGTTACTCTCTGCGGCACAACGTGAGCGACAACAGCAAGAACTGGAGTTCACGGAGCGATCCCGCGCGCTGGAGTATCTCGGGTCGGAACTCTCCACTCGGGAAGCACAACTGCGGTCGCGGGAGAGCACCCTCAATGCCCGCCAATCGCAGGTGGAACACTGGCTGACAGAGTTCGAGCAACGCCAGCAGGCCATCGCCGCCCAGGAGCACGCGCTGCAGGTGCGGAATGAGGCCGAGGCGACCGCCTCGCGGATGATCGCGGAGCAGACGCGATCCTTGGAAGACGAGCAGCTGCGATTGCGGCAACTGAGTGACTCGGTTCGCGGGCGAGAGTCCGATCTGGAGCGGCAGGCACTGGCCCTCGCCGAGCAGACTCAGGCGGTGGAAGCTCAAGAGATTGAACTCCGGGCACAAGCCGCATCGCGACAACAGCAGGCCCAGACCGTTCAGACATTCGCTGCGGTTACGCCCGTCGACACCAGCGCTGTCGAACTCCGGGAGGCCGCTGTGGCCCAGCGCGAGGCTTTGCTGACCTCCTCACTCGCAGCCCTGCAGACGACACGGCAACAGATCTCGCGAGAGGCGAACGATCTGGAGCAGCGGTTTACGGAACTCCTCCATCTCGAGCAGTCCATGCAGAGCCGAGAGTCGGCTCTCGCAGAGCAGGCAAGCCAGGCCGAGGCCCGCATCCGGGAAGCGACCGCTCTCTCGACGGGGCTCGTTGAACGTGAGCAAGCCGTCGCGGCCTCTCTGGCCGCTGTGTCTGAACGCGAAGCGACTCTGCAGCAGCGGCGAAGCGATGTTGACGGGCGCGAGCGGGAGTTGCGCGGTCTGCGGTCGGAACTCGATATCCGGGAGGAGTCTCTCAATCAGCAGTTCAGTCAGCTCCAATTGGATCGATCAGCACTGCGAGCCGCTCAGTCGAAACTGCAACTGGCGGAACAGTCGGCGAATCAGCGACTGGTGGACCTCGACTGGACGACCCAGCAGAGGACGAATGAGCAAGTCGCCGAACTGGAACAACGCCGACAGGAGTTGGCGGCTCAGGCTGCGGAGTGGGAGGCGAAGACGAGCGAGGTGCGAGAGCACACCGCCTTGATCGAAGCTCGACACGCGGAGTTGGAATCACATGCTCAAGACTTGGCGGAGCGCGAGCAGACGCTGGTGGACTCGGCCCGTCTGCTGACCGAGCGCGAGCGTGAACTGACTGAGGCTCAGTCCCCGTTTGAGCGCGAACAGGCCGCGAACACTGACCACGCACCGCACGACCAGTCAACGGCACTGGTCGCTGATCGAACCGAAATCGACAACGAGTGGCAGTCGCTGGCGGGAGAACGCGCTCGTCTGGCCTCTGAACGGCATGATTTCGAAGAGGCCCGTTCGACGACTCAGGCGGAAAAACAGGCTGATCGTGAGCCACAGGTCGACTCTGCCGAGGTCAGCGATCAGCTGCTGGCCCTTGTCTCGGAGCGTCAGAGTCTTGCCCAGCTTCGTGAAGAACTGTTGCAGGAACAGTTGGAACTGCGAGCCGAGCGCGAAGAGACTCGCCGGGCACGTGATCAGTTCGATCTGGACCATGAGCAGCTGCTGGCGATCAAAAGCGAGTCTTCGAGTGAGCGCGACACTTATCTGATGGAGCGACAGGCTCTGATCTCGGAGCGTCAATCGCTGGAAGATCGTGAACGTCAGATTCAGCAGGCCGAAGCAGAAGTCGAGCAGCTTCGACTCGCAGCTGCCGAGCGACACGCGGAGGCGGAGACAACGAAGCAGCAGATGACCACCCAGCGCAGGCATCTGGATGAGGAATGGGGGTCGCTGCGGCAAGAGCGAGCCGAGCACCAGCAGGCCGAGGCGGAGCTGGATGTGCAGCGAGAGGAGTTGACTCTCCTGGCCCAGCAGCTGACAGACCTGCAAGTGGAGGAGGGCGAGACGTATTCTGAACCGGCGAAGTCCCGGCCTTCACCACAAGACCGAGTGAGCGAGGTCTCACCAGTCGCACGCGTTCAGGCTGCGGAAGTTCCACTGAGTTCAGAGTCTATTGCTGACCACGCTGATCAGGACTCTGACACGGAGTCCCCGGACCCCTTGGCCGGCTTCGCCAGCTTCTCATCGATTGGGGACGAAGTCGACGCCGACCTGCCTCCTGAGATCGCAGCTCTTCTGCAGAGGTTGAACGGTCCAGTGCCTGCAGTTGTGGACCGGTCAGCGGGCGAATCGTTCCTCGAATCCAAACGTCCAGTGATGGTGTCGGCAAAATCTCCCATTGACGATCAAGAAGAACAGCGGCTGCGGGATCTGTTCGGCCGCTCGTCCGAATCGTCTGTCGAAGTGCCACAGGAGAACGTCGGGGTCGAAGCTGAGACGTACGAAGTTGTCGAGGACCAGTGGGAGTCCGCGAGCGCTCTGGCGACAGAAAGGGACAGCGACCACGGCGGGGAAGAACAGAACTGGTTTGAAGCAGACCCCCGCGAGCCACATCCCGTCGAGATCGAAGACCGGAACGCCGCGCAGCGACAGGACCGAACGGGCACCCCGGAGACTGCCCCCGCCTCGGTAGAACTGCGATCCCGACTCTCCGACATGTTCGGCATTGATCTCAGTCGGTTGCGTCAACCTGGCCCACAGCACGCGGATCATGTCCCGTCACCTTCCGAGGAGTCCCTTGAGGAGGCACAGGCTCAAGTGGAAGACTCGTACGAGCCGGAGCTGGCCGAGCAGTCAGTCGAAGCGGAACAGACCCCGGAACTCGCTTCAGTCGTTGACGAGTCCCTCGATCCCGTGGCGGCCTACATGGAGCAACTGCTGGCCCGCACCCGCAAGTCCCGGGACTCTGGGCAGGCGAAAGCGGTGCCGGCGGCCCCCAAACCGGTGAAACCAGTCATCGTCCGGGAGGAGCCCAAAGTTCAACCGATCTCAGAACCTGAACCTGAGCCTGAGCCCGTTCGGCAGACTCGCAAACTCGAAGCCGTAGACAAGCTGGCCATGCGAGCCAATCTTGACTCCTTCCGCACGATTGCCAACACCCGGGCGCGGTCCGATGTGGCGCGATCCGAGCTGCGGCGACTCAAGATCACGGAGAAGTTGAAGCATGTCTTCCTCGCGATCAGTGGGGGGATCGCGTTGATTTTGATCAGCACGGAATTGTGGACGACGCGCCGCTACCGACTGGAAATGTCGGCAGCTCTGCTCGCGACGGCATTTCTCGGCTGGGACTACTTCCGCACGCAGAAACGACTGCGCGAGTTGGAATCGATCGCTCCTGTGGAAACGGACACGGTCGACGAAGCCGAGGAGAGCGAGGGGGCGTAAGGGCCAACTGAAACTGCCCCAGACCTCCGAAGTCTTCCGAGACTTCGGAAGTCTCGCGGGTCAGTTTTCACTCGCCGTTCGACTTAGAGCAGTTTCACAATGGGTCTTCAGCCAGAAGGCAGACAGGAATGTCTGCCCCACTGCACAGTGCCACAGACATTCATGTCTGTGCGAACTGAGGGCAATCTCGGAAAGTGCTCTAGAAGCTCTGGGGGGAGGGCCACAAACCTGCGTCGTATCGCGACCCCACTCCTTCCGAAGTGTGAAACCAAGCGCCGAATTACGTCTTCCTCAGTGGTCGTGGTGCCCCTGACGCCTCTCATCGAGTGTTGTCGGGGCACCCAGCAGACCGAGAATCCCTAGCCCGTAAAACGTATATTCGACATCGGCGATGGTGTCCCACTCGGCGGCTCGGAAGCCGCCCGTGGGCAGTTCCAGATTCTTCTCGACATACAGCCGCAAGATTGGCGGGTCGACAAGGGCGGCCACCTCGATATCCTGAGCGGTCAACACGGCAGTAAACGTGGACAGACCATCGGCAATCGGGATGCGGCTGTTGGCCAGGAACGCCGCATCATCGGTGCGGACATCGACCAAAAACGCCGCAATGTCCTCCCGCAATTCAGCATCCACCCTGCCCTGCATGTGCAATAAGGCACAAGCCGCCGCAGTCGGGTTTGTCCCGCTGCGTTTCATCGGGGCGATCTCCACGAAGCCGCCGTCATCGCGCTGGCGGTCATAGATGAACTGGGTCATGGCATTCGGTCTCGGCACGGTCTTGCCGAGCAACTGATACGTCAGCACGACAAGGAACGTGTGGTAGGTACTGCTGGTCGCCCCCTCGGTCCCCTTGGCGTAGCCTCCGTCCTTCATCCGCAGCGATTCCAGCTTGGCAGCGATCTGCTCCGGCCAGTCGGGCGGCTCAGCGGCCAGCGGGTCGTCTCCCCCGGCCAACTGGATCATGGCCGACATCGACAACCAATTCATCAAGTCGATCACGCCTAACGTTCGCCAGTCAAAGGTCCGCAGATACCCGTACACTCGCGAGGCAATCTCCGGCGTCAACTCTCCCAGAAGTTGCAACCCCCGCACGGCGAACGAACTGTAATAGAGGTCAGATCCCCCCTCACGTCCCGTGAATCCGCCATCCGGCTGCTGCTGGGAGAGCAGGAAATCGCGATGCCTGTGCCGACGATCTTCGGGAAAATACCGCAACCCGGCTGTAAGCCGCTCCGCGAGCCGAACGAGATACGGAAGCTGAGACATGCAGGGAGGGTCAATCGGGGTCGTTGGATGCGAGGAATCCTGACAAGAACCGGAACTGTATCAATTCCCGGCCCGGAACCCGAAGCGACAACGAGGGCGGATCTCTGCGAATCGACAACGGGGGAGGCTCCGCTACGCAGACTGCGCGTCGCAGCTAAACGGGGGACTCACATCCGGTTGCTTTTTCCGCTCGCGGGAAGACTGTCCGCGACTCCCGGAGTCCACTATCATTCCGGGCTGCGTACACTGTGACCACTGCTGGACTTGCGACGGAACCGTCCATGGGAATCGAATTCAAGCTGCCCAATCTTGGTGAGGGAGTCTCCTCTGCCGACATTGCCGAAATCCTGGTCAAGGAGGGAGATACAGTCTCCGCAGGCCAGATTGTGATGGAACTGGAGACGGATAAAGCCGTGGTCGAGCTGCCCTGCCCCGTGGCGGGAGTCGTGGGGCGGATTCTGGTCGCTGAAGGGGCCACGATCACTGTCGGGCAGGCCGTGATGGTCATTGAAGGGGCTGGTGCGTCTGGTGTGGCGGCCAAGGCTCCGGGCGCTCACGCTTCCGGCTCGAAGGCGATCGCTCCCTCAACGCTCAACCCTCAACCCTCAACGCCCTCCCCCGCTCCCGTCGAGTTCAAACTCCCGAGCCTGGGGGAAGGCGTCACGTCCGCCGATATTGCCGAAATCTCAGTCAAGGAAGGCGACACGATCACCAACGGCCAGATCGTGATGGAGTTGGAGACCGACAAAGCGGTGGTCGAACTGCCGAGTTCGGTCGCGGGCCGCATCACGAAACTGCTGGTCAAGACGGGTGAGTCGATTAAGCCGGGGCAGGTGCTGCTGGTCGTCGAAGGGGTCGCTGCGGGGGCGGCTCCGGGCGCTTACGCTTCCGGCTCAAAGCCCGCTGCGACCGGTTCCTCCACGGCGAGCCCTCAAATCTCGCCAGCGACCCAGCCCGCTACGACTCCCGCACTGACGCCGACTCTCGTGGCAGCTCCGGCTCTCACTGCTCAATCCACAACACTTAGTGGTCCCCCGGTTCCTGCGGCCCCGGCCACTCGCCGATTGGCTCGAGAATTGGGCGTCGACATTCAATTGGTCAAGGGCACCGGACCCGGCGGACGCATTACTCAAGAGGACGTCCAAGCCTACGTCCGTGGCAAGCTGCAACAGCTGGCGGTGGCTCCCTCGAAGCCATCCCGCATGGTCTCTGCCGGTGGCATTTCGGCCCCGCCGCTCCCCGATTTCGCCCGCTTCGGGATCACCGTCCGCGAGCCGATGGGCAAGATCGCCCGCACAGCTGCGGAGAATTTGACCGTGTCCTGGAACGTGATCCCTCACGTGACCCAGCACGACAAGGCCGACATCACTGACCTAGAAGCGGCTCGCAAGCGGTTCGGAGAAGGAATCGGCAAGAACGGGCCCAAGGTCACGATGACCGCGATCGTGATGAAGGCTCTCGCCACTGCCTTGCAAGCCTTCCCCAAGTTCAACAGCTCCCTCGATCCCGAGACCAACGAGATCGTGCTGAAGAAGTACTACAACATCGGCTGCGCGGTCGACACGCCCAACGGCTTGGTGGTTCCGGTCGTGCGCGACTGCGACAAGAAGAGCATTCTGGCCATCGCGGGCGAGCTGACCGACCTGGCGGGCAAGGCCCGCGAGCGGAAGCTGTCGATCGACTCGATGCAGGGAGCGACCTGCACGGTGACGAACCTCGGCGGTCTGGGCGGGATCGCCTTTACCCCGATTGTGAACTACCCCGAGGTCTGCATTCTGGGGATGTGCCGGTCGCAGATGGAACTGAAGCTGGAAGATGGCAAGGTCGTCGAGCGGATGATGCTGCCCATCTCACTCTCCTACGACCACCGTGTCATCAACGGCGCCGACGCCGCCCGGTTCGTCACTGCCCTGTGCAACATGCTGGCCGATCCGTTTCAACTCTTGGCCGCATGCTAAGCATTCTAAGGCCTAGCAAACGCCCGTTTAGCTGCGACGCGAAGGCCCTGCGCAGCGGAGTACGGAGCCACTGAAAACTTGCGAAGCCAACAAGCCGTTTGGCCCCCGCGACAAAGTATTCACCGGCGTACGTCTTGACGTAATGTGTGTGTGTGTGTGTGTGTGTAGGTTATGTCGAGCATCAAGGATTCTGGATGCGGAATGACTTCAAGGATGGAGATCGAAACTCAATTTTAGGGATGTGAGCGATGACTGGTTTTCTGAGAAGAACTCTTTTGCAGGCGGTCGCCGCTGTGGTATTGTTCGCGGGAGCAGGGGAATCGAATCTGTTCGCGGGCACGACCGAAACTGTGGCGGCGACGACTGTCGGATCAACATCGTCCATTGTGGTGTTCACACTCTGGAGACAGACAATGGTGAATGGATCTCCAGTTTATGTCATTCAACCTGTTACAGTAAATGGGGTGTTGGATACTGATGGCCGGATGAATCTGCCGCTCGTGAATACGATCCCGATTGGAATGGCGAACATGAACAATTACGTTTATGGAACGACTCTGACGAGCCTGACATCTGGGACTCATTACGCTGTGGTTTGTGAAGTCCGGGGCGGAACTGCTCCTTACTATACGTACTCCACGATTCAAACCACATTCTGGACCGAGTAGAAAAAGGATATCTGATGATCCGTCGCGCATTCACGATCACTGAACTCTTCGTCTCAATCTCAGTGATCGGATTGCTGATGGCTCTCCTCATGCCAGCCGTGCAGAGCGCTCGCGCCTCTGCACGGTTGGTCGAGTGTCGAAATCGCCTGAAACAAATTGGACTGGCGATCCATGTTGTTCAGGACTCGAAACAAGTTTTCAGCTGCGAGTATGGGGTCTTGTTGGGTGATGGAATGGGACTTCCGAGCAATTCTGATTCGACAACTGCACAGGTCAATCTTGGTATTTTTGTGCGCCATCTGCAGTGCCCGGCAGACCCCAACTCGAGCTTGCCGAATAGTGGCAACTCTTACCTGATGTCCAATGGGACATGGAAAGCCTCCGAGGTGGGTTACTTCAATTCTGGCTCTTACAGTGTATCAAATCCTCATGCCTTGGCTTTTCGTCAGATTTCTGAATTCTCAGATGGACTGTCTCAAACCGCTGCCTTCTCAGAGAGTGCCTTTTTGACCGAAGCTGACCAATTGACAGCCCGAGACGATCCGAAAAAATACGCTCTGTGGATTCGCACACCGATGACGGCTTCCAATACCGCGCAACAATTCGTGGACGCTTGCCGCAGTCTTGGGAACACAGCGTTTCCCCTCGCCGTTCCACTCCGGGACGGATATACCCACTTGCTCACACCCAACACCAGAGGCTGCTGGAACAATGCCCCTGGCAATGATTCCTCTCTCGCAGCGTTCATGCCTGCGAACAGCTTTCACACCAGGGGAGTGAATGTGCTGTTCGTCGACGGCCATGTGTCATTCGTATCAGACTCAGTCGACGCTAAGGTCTGGATGGCTGTCGGAACGATTCACGGGAACGAAGCAATCAGCAGCCCCTTCTAATTCGGATTCGAATTCATGCTTACCCGTCGTGCGATATTGACCGCCATCGGAGTGCTATCACTGGGGGCGTGTACGCAAGCCCCCGTGCTGCCGCCCATCACTGCATTTCTCAAACACTTCCAACTCATGGATCGCGACGGCAAAGTGTTGCCCGCCGAATGGACCATCTCCCAATCCCAGCCACTCGATCCCACCATTCAATTCGATGCGGTCGACGTGCCAACTGTGTTAGAAGACCGGAAAGTCCTCCCCCCTGATCGCTGGATCATCATGGTCGATGTGCGTGATGAACATGACACGTCTCAGTGGGGGGAACTGCTTCGAGACCAGAATGTGTATGCAGAGGAAACGATCGGTGTCAGTGGTCCATTGGTCTGGGAATCTCCAGATGTCCCCAAGACATTGCCCAAATCGGTCGCCTGGCACTGGTGCCATCTTCGAATTCCTGATGCAGGAAAGTATACGCTGGTGTTCAAGCTGTATCCCTCGGCGTATCAACTTGCCAATACCCCGAACCACGACTACGGATCCGGAATTGAACTCGCTCGTCAGACAGTCATCGTTGAGCCTGGACCGAAGCCGGTGGGGGGATTGGTGCTGTCAGTTAAGAGTGGGAAAGAGTTGAACAGGACTGCGTGGCGAAAGATGCGGCCAAAACTCAAACTGGATTCCGTAGCGCCCCCGAATTGAGTGACTCTATCCACCCGCCAATGGGAGCGCGAGTCTGCCTTGGTATCCGAGGCCTCGATAGACTCACTTCGCTCGCTCGGCGGCAGCATATCTCCGAGCCGCTCTTTTGTTCGCAGCAGGCCCTGCCCCAGCTGCGAGAATGCCTCGTCGGCTGTGGGTCACACAACAACCCACTGAGCAGCCTGCCCCACCGGAAGCCGTCCCGCTGGAACCGCTACCGTGAATATTATGAACGAACCGGTGAGCCGGGCGGCGTCAGCCTAGTGCCGCTGAAAACATGAGAAGCCAACAAGCCGTTTGGCCCCCGCGATAAAGTATTCATCGGCGTACGTCTTGAAGTAATGTGTGTGTGTGTGTGTGTGTG
>JANPCU010000343.1:0-41222 GCA_031431195.1 Planctomycetota bacterium
GGGGCTAACCCCCCCTTTTTTTTCGGGGGGGTACACGCCGTGGGGGCTACCCCCCCCCCCCACGTTCAGCTGTCTCTGACCGATCGCCTAACTGGAATGCCCGAGGCCGAGGAAACCCTGGGGCCCGGCATCGAACCACGCCCTCCCGATCAAGATCGCCTCCTTGTTCAAGACGTGCGAGCTGCCCGGTGTCCCCCAGCCTGCTCACCAGATAATACTTCGCGCGGAGTTCAGGGATTCACAAGCGTCAGCACGAGGAATTCCAGCGAGCCCCCGGCGTGAGCCGGGGTGTTCAGACCAGAGAATGCCTGTTGGTCCCAGTGAACCGTGGCGCAGTGATTGACCGGAACAGAGTCGGTTCTCGGAGCGACGCTCTCGGGTTGGAACCCCCCGGCTCATGCCGGGGGCTCGCCAGAATGTCTCATTCCACATCCATCGGAGTGTACACAGATGCCAGAGTGCTTCATCGCCATCGACGCTGGCACGACCAACTCACGAGCCTGGCTCGTCGAGAATGGTGTGGTGCGGGCCGGTGACTCGATCCTGATCGGAGTGCGCGACACCGCCCGCGACGGACACCCGGGGCGATTGATCGCCGGGTTACGCGAACTGGTCGCCTCCGTGCGAAGCCAGTCTGTCGCCGAACCCTCGCTCATCGCAGCTGCGGGAATGTTGACATCGTCGTTGGGTCTGCGCGAGGTCGCGCATCAAGTGGCTCCAGCGGGAGTCGTCGAGTTGGCGGCTGGACGCGTCGAGTTGCGACTGCCGGAGATCAGCGATCTGCCGCTGGTCCTCTTTCCGGGAGTGCGTTCGGGGGCCTGGTTTGCGGAGGAAGATGTCGAGTCGACCGACCTGATGCGGGGCGAGGAGACACTCTGTCTGGGATTGGCGAGCCAGAGACCGGGACAGCCGCTCACGGTCCTCAATCTCGGGTCGCACTGGAAGACGATTCAGGTCGATTCCCAGGGGCGGATCACCGGCAGTTGGACGACACTGTCGGGCGAGTTGTTGCAGGCAGTCATGACGCAGACGATCCTGGCCAGTGCGGTCCCCGAGGGGCGTCCCGCAGCTCTTGACGAGGAGTGGCGATCACGCGGAGGCGAGATGCTCAGCCGCTACGGGTTAAGCCGGACCTTGTTTGCCGTTCGGCTGTGGGAGGTGCAGGCCGCCGCGCGCGTCACGGCGGAGCAGCGGCTGGCATTCCTCGTCGGTGCCTTGGTCGCTGAGGGGCTGGATGGCTTTCGTCGTGCCGGATTCCTGACCAGCGGGCCGGTCGTACTGGTGGGCAGTGGCGGGATCGCGGATGCCTGGCAATCCCAACTGGAACAATCGGGACTTTCCGTGGAGAGGATTGACGGGGAGGCGACGACTCAAGCCTTTGTGTCGGGAATCGGGAAGCTGTTGCGGGCGAGGACGTGAAGGACTCGCCATGTCTTCCCGGAGGGAAACCGTGCGGTGTGGGGATTTTTCGTTCGCCACTGATGGCCTCCCCAGCGTATCATCAGCATCCGAGCGTCAGCGCGGTTTCGATTGTGTCGACGTTCCTGATTGTTCCGGCGCGAGGAAGATCACCCATGGCAGGTCAAATCAGCCCACAGCCCGGCGGGCTCGTGGCGAAGTGGAGTCGTTCGTCACGACCGTGCCGGATTTTGGCGTGCATGGGTTTGGTTTTTGTGGTCAGTTCAGCGGTGCGGGCTCAGGACAAGAGTGCGGTGCCCGCTCCTGCAGTCGTGACAGCGACGCCCCCCGGAGAGGTGAAGCCCGGTCAACCTGCTCCCGCTGTCGGTCCGGATGGCAAACCGGTCGATCCCACAACGAAACCCGGCGAGCCTGCTAAGCCTGCGGAATCTGCGACGAAGGTCATCCGCCGCGCGGAGTACCTGAAAACACCCGGTTCCAGCGACAAGGTCGAGGCACCGCTCGGTGCGGACGGCAAAGTCGAGTTCAACTTCCAAAGCACTCCCTGGCCTCCCGTCCTCGACTGGCTGGCCGAAGTGTCCGGCAAGAGCCTCGACTGGCAGGAACTTCCGGGAGATTATCTGAACCTGCATACGCAGCGTCGGTACACCCCCGAGGAAGCCCGCGATCTCTTGAATTGGCACCTGCTGGCACGGGGGTACACCCTGCTGCTGCATGACGAAGTCTTCACTGTGGTCTCGGTCAAGGGACTCAATCCTGGCATCGTCCCGCGCGTCTCGATTCAGGAACTGGCCACCCGCATGCCGAATGAGTTCGTGAAGCTCTCCTTGCCCCTCGATTGGCTCATCGCGGAGGATGCAGCCACCCAACTGGCTCCCATGCTGAGTCCCAATGGCAAGCTGTCGGCCCTAAAGTCGGTCAACCGCATCGAGGCGATGGATGCGGTGTCCAATCTGCGAGACATCGTCACGTTGCTGGAGGAAGAGCAGTCGAATCAAACACGGGAACGCGCCCTAGTCCGGGAGTTCAAACTCGTCCATGTGCGAGCCGATGAGGTGGTACTCTCCCTCATGGCGATTCTGGGGATCGAGAAAAAGGCGGTCGCCAGTTCGAGCGGTGATATGAACGGCATGATGCAGCAGATGCAAATGCAGATGCAACAACAGATGCAGCAAATGCAGCAGCAAGGCGGGGGCGGGGGGGCCGCTGCTCAGAAGCCGAGCGAACCGCGGCTGGTGGTGAATTCGCGAGAGAACAGCATTCTCGCACACGCACCGCCCGACAAGATGGAGATCATCCAGCAAACCGTGAAGGCACTGGATGTGACGGGTGGGACCGATGGGCAGATCCTTCGTCATCTGGACCGCATGCGGGTCTATCGGCTGAAGACACTGAATCCCGGACCACTGGCCGAGATCCTGAGCGATGTGGGCGACCTGTCTCCCGGGGCACGCATTCGCATCGACAAGGACAATAATTCCATCGTGCTGTTTGGCTCGCTCGCTGACCATGTGACCGTGCAGTCCCTGGTGGAGAAGCTGGACGGCAGCCCCCGCAGCTTCGAGGTCATTACACTCCGCCAGCTGCGTGCCGACGAAGTGGCTGGCTCCATCCTGTTCATGCTGAGTCCCGAGGAAAAAAAGGAACCCCAGCGGTCGCGTTGGTCCTATTTTGACTCCTATGGCAGCAACGAAGACACGACTCGCAAGGAGGAGCGTCCCTTTCGCGTCGACGCCGATGTCGAGCAGAACCGACTCTTGGTGTGGGCCAATTCCGTGGAACTGCAAGAGGTCCAGGGACTGCTGATCAAAATGGGGGAAATCTCCAGCGACCAGACCAACCCGCAGTCGACCCGCACTCTCGAGTTCGCCTCTCCGGAAGAGGCCGATCATGTCCTCCAGCAGTTGCAACAGCTCTGGCCGAATGTTTCCCCGAATCCATTGCAGGTTCCAGCTGCAGTTCCTTCAGCGACCGATCCTCTGCCGAGACCCGCCCCGAGTGTCCCCGAGCCGTTGAAAGACTCGGCAGAGCGGGCACAGCGAACTCGGGCGAAATTCACTCAGCTCGAAACGGTGCTGGTCGAGGATGCCGATATCACGCCAGCGGTTCCTCCGGCTGGTCGTCATCCGCTGGCGGGGGACGAGTCATTGCCAGCTGCCCCCCGTATCGGTGATTCGCGTGTCGCACCCACTGGAATCCCACCCATCGGCGTTCATCGTCTGCCCGATGGCCGCGTCATAATCGGTTCCGCAGACACGCGAGCCCTCGATCAGCTGGAACAACTGGTTCGCGACCTGCGCCCCAAGACCCCGGATTTCCGCGTGTTTCATTTGAAGAATAGCAACACGTGGGCGTTTGGGCTGGAGATGAATCTGAAGGATTTCTTTGAGACGGAAGAGGACGACAAAACGATCCTGGATTGGTACGGCGATGTCGTGTCGACGAAAGACAAGACCCCGAGCCGTCTGTCCAAGCGTCGAAAACTGAAGATCATCTCCGACGCTGAATCGCGCACCATCCTGGTGCAGAACGCCACTGCGGAACAGTTGGTGACCATCGAGAATCTGATTGAAGTGTATGATCTCCCGGAATCGAACGACCCCCGAGCGATCCGTGTGACAAAGATCTTCGGCCTGAAGCACTCGCAGGCATCGGTGATTGCCGAAACCGTCAAATCGGTTTACCGCGACCTGCTCAGTGCCAATGACTCGTCATTTCAGTCCAAGGCAGACGACAAGCAACCTCCCCAGGCCCAAGGACCATCCACCAGTTACATCTTTGGCCGCAGCAATTCCGACTCGACGAAGAAGGATGAACCGAAAGAACAACCGATCCGCTTCAAAGGCCTGCTCTCGATCGGTGTGGACGAGGTGTCGAACTCGCTGGTCGTCTCCGCCGCCAGCGGATTGATGGATGATATCTCCCAGCTCATCGAAACCCTGGATGAGTCCGCCAAGCCGAACACTAAGTTCGAAGTGATGCGACTGAACTCCAGCCTGGACGCAGCCACCGCCCAAGAGAAGATCAGCAGCCTCCTCGGAGCCGGGAAAAAGACGAAGATCAAGGTCTCCAGTTCGGGGGAAAAGGGCAAGTAGATTCTCCCGTACTGCATTCACGCCTCGGCACAGTCTGCACTTGGGGAAGGGGTGAGACAGGCCCACACGGGAGGGCGAAGCTCCGGCTGAGCCAGAGCTGTGAACAGGGTGCGATCTTCGTGGGGCACGTTTTCGACGGGCCCGTCGCCTCTCCGACCGTAGCTCATGTCGCTCCGCGACTGAGATTCCTCCCCCCAGCCCCCCCTTCGATTTCAGCGGAACCTCCGCTTCGAGTCTTTCATCCGGCGGAATGCGAGTCGCGGAGCGACATCGCCTACACTCCTTCATGTTCACAGCCGGAGCTTCGCCCCCAGTTCTGTGAACAGGATGCGATCTTCGTGGGGCACGTTTTCCACGTGCCCGTCCACAACAGAGCGACAGCCGGACAAGCGAAGGGCTGCTTTGGGGAGCTGTGGCTCTATTTCGCGCGGAGAGAAATGAGGCATTTCGTAGGACGGACATCCTTGTCCGTCCGTGTGAAAAACTCGAAGAGCAACGGACGAGGACGTCCGTCGTACGCCTCGATCTACCCGCGTGAAGTAGAACAGCTGGGCCGCAGAGTTGAGGCCACCAGAATCGCCCACAAGCGTCCTCCCCGTTTGCGTTTTTTGAGTGTCTGGCGGTCATCTCTTTCGTCGGAATTCACTCCCAAGTGCATGAATTTCGCCCGTCCTTCGTCGGACACCGGGCGCGTCGAAAACGTGCCCCACGGCCAACGGATTCACCACGATCCTGTTCACCGCACTGGGGGAACTGTCCCGAGGGGAGGCGAACCCCCACAGCAAGCGTTGTCGGACCAGGAGTGTGATTCCGCTGAACACCAAACCGAAGCCCTCGATTCATCAGTTACAGCCTATGGGTGGGGCGAAGTGTCTGTCAGTCTTCTGATTATATCGGTAATAATACATAAGTCCGTTGACGTGTACGAAAGTGCGCTCCTGAATTGAGGACGGGTTGAGTCTGGTGGAGCGCGTCGGTATCCTGCTGCGCTTCAACTGCGGGGTTCGCTTCGTGGAGGTGGGAGGCGTTGTCTTCCACATCAGGTCACTGACGGCACAAGTCATCACAGCGGAGCAGCGGGCGTGCGATTCTCTCTGGTCGATCGAATCTTGACACTCGAGCCGGGTAAGTCCATTTCGGCAGTCAAGAACCTGACCATTGCGGAAGAGTACCTCGCGGACCACTTCCCCGGTTTCCCGGTGATGCCGGGCGTGCTGATGATCGAATCGCTGGTGCAGGCGGGAGGTTGGCTGTTGCGGGAAACCGAAGGGTTCCAGTACAGCACGATTCTCCTCAAGGAAGCCCGGGCCGTGAAGTTCAACAACTTCGTCAAGCCAGGGTATGCCCTCCATGTCGTGTGCGAAATCACCAAGCATGAGGGCAACCTCTACACTCTCAAAGGTACGGGAACGGTAGACGGCACTTCGGCGGTCAGCGCGAAACTCACCTTGGAGCAGTTCAACTTGGCCGACCGAAATCCCAACTTGAAGAAGTCGGACGACCTGCGGATTCAGAAGCTGCGGGAACTGTTTGCCTGTCTGTGGCAGGTGGCGTAGGTAGGAAAGCCGTCAGCGTTTAGCCAGAGAGACCGTACGACGGACGTCCTCGTCCGTCGACAACGAGAGACAGACATTCGGACGGGCCAAGGGGCCCGTCCTACAAACTGAGAACAACCCATGAAACTGGCAGGCAAAATCGCACTCGTGACCGGTGGCAGCCGGGGCATTGGCAAGGCTGTCGTCGAGGCATTCGCTCGCGAAGGGGCCAAGGTCGCCTTCGTGTACCACTCGAAGGCCGAAGCGGCGAATGCGGTCGTGGCTGAGCAGGCCGCTCTGGGCCGAGAAGTCATGGCCATTCAGGGCGATGTCAGTGACAACGCTACGGCTGACAGCATCGTTCAGCAGGTCATCGAAAAGTGGTCGCGGATTGACATCCTGGTCAACAACGCCGGGATCATTAAAGACGGCCTGCTGATGGCGATGGACCCCGCCGACTGGAACGCGGTCATCAACACCAATCTGGGCAGCGTCTACAACTTCTGCCATGCCGTCATGCGGCCCATGATCTCGCAGCGGTCTGGCCGCATCATCAACATGTCGAGTGTGGCCGCCGAGTACGGGAACCAGGGGCAGGTCAACTACGCCGCCAGCAAGGGCGGAATTCAAGGACTGACCCGCTGTTTGGCCACCGAAGTCGGTCGCCGCAATATTACCGTCAACGCCATTGCCCCCGGTTTCATTGAGACCGACATGACGGAAGCTGTCCGCAACATGGGCGGCGACAAGTTCAAGGAAGTCGTCGCTGGGATTTCGCTGAAGCGTCTAGGCAAGCCCGAAGACATTGCCAACGCCGCGCTGTTCCTGGCCAGCGATGACGCCGCTTACATTACCGGACACGTGTTGACAGTCGACGGGGGCTTGACCCTCGGCGGCATTTGAAGAAGAAGCCTAGGGTCCAGGGCCTAGAGCCCTGGACCAGAGAGAACACAGAACAACACGAGAAACGGGGCTGTCTGCGAGGACGCGGCCCCACCAGTGGAGAGCCTCCCGGTCAGGACGGCTGTTTGCTGGCACTAGGCCCTCGCCCTTAGGCCTTAGGCCCTAGGACCTCAACAGGTTCGCATCGCAGTCGGTTTCAGAGCGGGGTCAGACAATCCAGCTCGGAGGGTCCGAAGCGTGTGGCGATGGTCGCCACTCCAGAGCGTTGCATTGATGACGGGAGATACCCATGCCGAGTCGTGATGAGATTTTTGAAAAGGTCCGCGAGACACTGGTCGACGCCCTGGGGGTTGATGACGATGAAGTCACGCCCACAGCCACGCTGATCGGTGATCTGGGAGCTGAGTCGATCGACTTCCTCGACATTGTGTTCCGACTGGAGAAGAACTTCGACATTAAGATTCCCCGTGGCGAACTGTTTCCCGAGAACATCGCCTCGTCCGACTCCGGCTTCGTCGTGGGTGGCAAGGTCACCGAAAGCGGCATCGCCGAACTGCGGAATCGCATGCCCCACGCCAACCTCGACAAGTTTGCAGCTGACCCCAAGGTTGAGCGGATTTCTGATCTGTTCACCGTCGACATGGTCTGCAAGTTCCTGGCCCACAAGCTGGGTGCGTAGTGGGATAGGTTTCCAGCCTGTCGTCTGAAATCCATTGAGCGTTCCACACCGCCAAGACTTCCGAAGTCTCCCAAGACTTCGGAAGTCTGGCCCCTCAACCCTCAACCCTCAACGATCTCCCCCCATGCGCTGGTTCTGGATCGACCGTTTTATCGAATTCCACAGCGGCAAGTCCGCCAAGGCCGTGAAGAACGTGTCCCTGGCGGAGGAGCATCTGCACGACCACTACCCCGGCTTCCCCGTGATGCCCGGCTCGCTGATGATCGAGGGCATGGCCCAGACCGGCGGTATTCTCCTCGGGGAATCCCACGGCTTTAAGCACGTCGTCATCCTGGCCAAAATCCCCAAAATGATCTTCCACAGCTGGGCTCAGCCCGGCGACCAACTCATTTATTCCTGTGAGTTACTCGACGCCCGCGACGAAGGCGGCATGGTCAGCGCCCGCGCGACCTGCGGCGACCGCCTGATTGCCGAAGGTGAAATCGTCTTCGCCCACGTCGCCCCCTCCCAAGCCGGACCCGCCGGTGCCAACCAGAAGAACTTCGTGTTTGAACTCGGCCTGCTTGATGTCCTGGATGTCGGTAAAGCTGGCGACGGGACGTGAGACTGCGTGCAGCTCAGTGAGTCCATCCGATGAGTGGTCTCCATATCCTGTTCGGGAACTTGTACCGGAAAGACTTGTCCGAAGCCCTTGCGTCGATTGTTGATGAACACGAGCCAGCCGTTGTGATTCTTGCCGAATGTGGAGCAACGGTGAGCAGGCCAATCCCTCACCCAAACCCGCCCGGCTTCCCAGCGACGGAGTGGCGGGATTTGAATTCACAGGCTCTAATCTGTCAGGGTGCTACCGCGTGCTGCACCGTTCCTGTTCTCCCTCCTGCGGGGCACCGATGAATCGACTCGTTTGTCTGACACTATTTACCTGTTTTGCCCCGGCTCTGCTCGCTGAGGAGGCCCCCGTGGTGACGAAGGCCGTCATCGACGGAACTGGCCCCGGGTGGGTCGATTTGGCGGAGGCAGACTTCGATGTCCTGAACACCGATCCGGACACATT
Source organism: Planctomycetota bacterium (assembly GCA_031431195.1). GTDB lineage: Bacteria > Planctomycetota > Planctomycetia > Planctomycetales > Planctomycetaceae > TH-plancto1. The sequence goes on from JANPCU010000343.1 coordinate 8,686, forward strand.
CACTTGGAACGGAACTGAGGTGCATTGCAAGGGCACGCCCGTGGGTGTGACCCGTTCCAAGAAGAAGTTCACGAACTTTGAAATGGTCGCGACATGGCGGCACAACCAGTCGGGTGGGAACTCCGGGATCTTCCTGTGGGCACCCGACGCAGCCTTCAAAGACCTGAAACCGAACCAGCTGCCACCCGGAGGCATCGAGGTCCAGATTCTCGACCACGGCTATGCCGAGCAATACGAAAAATCAAATGGCAAAAAATCCGACTGGTTCACCACGAACGGCGATGTCTTCCCGGTCGGCTCCTCGACGATGGTCCCCTTTGAACCGAAGGCTCCGGCCCCCAAAGACAGCATGCGGGCCTTCCCTCGGAAAGATCTCAGCAAGGGAATCGGTCAGTGGAACCACTACTACATTCGTGCCATCAACGGTGAAGTCCGACTGTGGGTCAACGGCGAAGAAGTCTCCGGCGGCAACAACTGCGAGCCGAAGACCGGGTTCTTCTGCCTGGAAAGCGAAGGGGCCCCGATTGATATGAAGGGGATTCGGATTCGCGAACTGCCGTATCCGTCCAACCACGTACTCAGTACGGATATACTCAGCGCGGTGAGAACTGAGACATTTCGTAGGACGGACGTCCTCGTCCGTCCGTGTGGAAAGCCTCAATGAGCGACGGACATGGACGTCCGTCGTACGTTTCAATTTGGCCCACGCAAAGGATTGTTTCGTTGACCGGGGGCCTGATAATCACGGGCGTCCGTTCATGCACCTTAGAGCGCTTTCAGAGATTGTCTTCAGTTGGCACAGACAGGAATGTCTGTGCCACTGAGGAGTGGGGCAGACATTCCTGTCTGCCTTCTGGCTGAAGACCAATTCTAAAACTGCACCCAGACGCTCCTCATCATTACACGGGGGTCACACATCATGAACATCGGAAGATGGATTATCGCAGGCGCAATTGGGGGTGCCGTCTCTGCGGGCATCTGGACGGCCATTGCCTATTCCACGGGATACGAGATCGGCTGGATTGCCTGGTTCGTGGGCGTCATTGTCGGCTTCTGCGTACGCTTGGCTGCCGGGGATGACGAAGGGTATGGACCAGGGCTCACAGCTGTCGGCATCGCGGTCTTGGCTCTGATCATCGGGAAATATGCCACCGTGAGCTTGCTGGTGGACAAGGAATTGGGGGCCGCCGTCGGTGCCATGCCTCAAGTCACCGCTGAGAATTTCCAGCTGGGACTCTGCAAAGAAGTGGTTCAGGAGTGGACGGACGCCAAGAAGAAAATGAAGTGGTTGCCGGGCAAGAACGCCGAAGTCGCGAAGGAGCTTCTTGACTACCCTCAAGCGGCACGGGACGAGGCCAAAAAACGGTGGGACGCCAAGCCCGCAGAAGAGCAACAGAAACTCATTGCCGAACGCCAGAAAGTGCTCGATGAGATCACGCGAACCCTGCTCGCCGGGGCCAAGACCGAGGTCTTTAAGTCGAGCTTCAATGGTTACGACATCCTCTTCTTCATTCTGGCCATCGTCTCGGCATTTAAGGTCGGGTCCGGGATGCAGTCGGACGAGAGTTGAGACAGGCAATTTACTTCACGCGGCATGAATTGAGGGGCGGAGCATCGCTCCGGCGAGCCCCCGGCGTGAGCCGGGGTGTTCAGTCGAGTGAACGTCGACTTCGCATAATCGCCGTCGCCTCACTGGGGCTGAGTCGATTCACACCGCGACGCTGTCTGGCTCGGACACCCCGGCTCACGCCGGGGGCTCGCCAGGATGTCTCATTCTCGACCGCGTGAAGTTTAATTGTCTCTCTGCCGCCCGACGCGCGGAGTGGCAGTGCTAAGAAAACTAACCCGACGCGCCAGCGAGGTCTGCCGGAACTCGATTCCACAGATTCGTCAGCTGCGAGGCCGCATGACTTTGCAAATCCATTTGCCTCGCTCATTCTCGGTCACTACGGTGTCGACCGTGTCGAGAACGGAGTCCACTTCCATCCAGATTTTGGGGCTACGCACTTGTTCGTAGACCGAGAGAATGAAGATGCCCTGCGGAGCCAGGAACGGAAAATATCGTCTGAGAACCTGGTCCCGCTGCTCGACGTAGTTAATACACTCGGTAAACAGAATGGCGTCGAACCGCTCGGTGGTTTGGAATTCCAGCATGTTGGCGACTAGGTAGTCGACCTGGGGGCCGGAAAACTGTTGGGCCTTCTCGATCACCACATCCGACAAATCGACCCCGAGCCAGCGTATGTAATCCTTTGCCGTGAGCCTGCGTTGCAGTAAGGCTTCTCCGCTCCCCATTTCCAGGACGCGGGGGCGAGTCGTGTGTTTGCATAACATCCGAGCGACCGCATCCAGGCGAGGAACTTCGGCGTCATCCTTGTAGCCTTCGCAGCTCCCTTTGCGATATTTGTGATTCCAACGTTCACGCTGGGATCGAAAGATGTTACGCCATACGTATGAAAGGAGTCTGTCAGTCCAAGCGGGCATGTTTCACTCCTCCCACCTCGCAATTTGGAGACTGCTAGAACTCGGTGAGCGCGGGATTGTAAGCCGATCCCCCCCCCTGTCAAGATGATTTCGCGGACCGGTTCTCCGGGGAATGCGAGACGCACTTTGCGCGGTGTATCGAGCGGCCAGGGAGTGGTCCCCAGGCACAAGTCCCCATCACCGACATCCAGTGTTCGGTTTTTTCCTGCCGATGAGGGACGATCAACGAGGAGGTGGGGTACACAGATGACACAGATTTACACAGATCAGGAGAGACTTTGCGGCGATGGGCGATGGGCGATGCACCGGGGTGACTGAGGGCTTGATTGCCCTCTGACATCTGTGAAAATCTGCGTCATCTGTTTACGAATCCACCGTGTCGCGCCAGCCATCCAAAGCCTGGCACCCCCAGAGCAATTACAAAGTGAGTCTCGCACTATTCTCTTGGACGATCCGTGTGGCACATCGTGCGTCTCGCCCTGATCGACAGGGGGATTCGGCAGAATTCGCCTGTTCACAGTTTTCGAGATGAGGTACACCACCGCTTGTGACATGTGTTCCCCGTGGATGAGGTGCCCTTCATGCGTCGTCAGGCAGCTATGGTGCTGGTGCTGGCCTGCTCCTGTTTGGAGGGGTGCATCACGCCGAATACTACGCATTTCCCCTCGCTATCGTTCATGCCCTCGGAGTATGAGCGGCGGGAGGCCCAGATCCACGATCCGTATCCCGACATCGATATCGGCCCGGATCCAGGGACGCGGCCCCGCAATTTTCAGCAGCGTCCCGAAGCGCTGAGGGCGCAAGACAAACATTTCGCCGCCATCCGCCGACTGCAATCGGGGGCTGCTTTCCCCGTGTTGGACACTCGACCTCGGACGACTGGGGCCAAGTATCCCAATGTCGTGCCGAGATAGCTCGTTGCATCCAAAGAAAAAGACTTCCGAAGTCAGTGCTGACTTCAGAAGTCTTTTTTGTTTCTGTCTGGTCACACGTCAGGCAAGTGATCCGCCTGGCGGACCGAACTATCGTCCGCGCGGGGCCGAGTAACGTGGTCGCTTACGCGGTCCATCATTCCCGGCTGGAGGCCCTGAATCCTGGCCCGTGCGACGCTCGGACGAACCAGAATTGTTAGTCGCACTCGGACGGCTGACGTAGCTTCCGCCCGCTGGGGCTGCGGGAGCCGCCGGGTAGCGAGACTGAGTGCCACGCTGGTCGCCACCGCGCGGCCCTTGGTAGCTGCCGCGTTGGCCGCCATCACGTGCGCCCTGGTAGCCGCCTCGCTGGCCCTGATCGCGACGATCACCGCCAGGAGCCGGACGACGATCACCACCACCACCGCCAGAGGCTGGTCGACGGTCGCGATCATCGCGCTGACCCGCAGGGCTGGAGAACTGCGAGGCCGGGAACGCATCCAGAACGCCGACCGGCACGACCGGAATCGGAAGCCGGATCAGCCGTTCAATTGACTTCAGATAGCCCCGCTCGCTGTCGTCGCAGAAGGAGATGGCCAGCCCCGTGGCTCCCGCTCGTCCGGTCCGGCCAATGCGGTGGACATAGGTCTCTGACTCATTCGGCAGATCGAAATTGAAGACGTGCGAGACGGCATCCACATCGATTCCGCGAGCCGCGACATCGGTCGCGACCAGTACCGGAGGATGATTCGACTTGAAGTGAGCCAAGGCCCGTTGACGAGCCGACTGGCTCTTGTCGCCATGCAGAGCCAACGTCGCGATCCCGACCTTTTCGAGTTGAGTCGCGAGGCGATCGCAACCATGCTTGGTGCGGCAGAAGACGATGGCCCGCGAGATCGGCTGATTGGTCAGCAGAGTCGCCAGCAACCGGGCCTTCTGGGCCTTCAGCACGTGGTACACCGAGTGGCTGACCAGTTCGGTGGTCTGCTTGACGGGAGCAATACGAATTCGCTCGGGGTTCTTGAGAATTCCCTCAGCGAGTTCGGCGATCTCCCCGGGCATCGTGGCCGAGAAGAACAGCGTCTGCTTGGTCGCGGGCAACATGCCGACGATCTGCCGGATCGAGGGCATGAAGCCCATGTCCAGCATGCGGTCCGCTTCGTCGAGGACGAAAATCTCGACCGCTCGCAGGTCGATATATCCCTGCTGACGCAGGTCTTCCAACCGGCCCGGTGTCGCGACGAGGATGTCGACGCCGCGCTGCAAGGCATGCACTTGCGGCGATTGCCCCACTCCACCGACGACGACGGTATGCCGCAAGTTCGTATGGCAGCCATACGCCCGCAGGCTGTCGCCAATCTGAATCGCCAACTCACGTGTCGGCGAGAGAATCAAGCAGCGAATCCGCTTGAAAGCCCCTCGGCCATTCTTGTTCAGAGCCGGTGCCACGGGCGGTGTTTGCACCAGCCGATGAAGGACGGGAAGTGCAAAGGCCGCTGTCTTACCCGTACCCGTCTGGGCACAGCCCAGTAGATCACGACCGGCCATCGCTGCGGGAATCGCAGCGGCCTGGATCGGGGTGGGATTCACATAGCCTTCGGCTGTTACTGCGCGCAGAATGGGCTCAGAGAGCCCCATCTCAACAAATGTCATCTCGGTCCCAAGTGATAGTTCCAGGACCGAATGAGAGAGGCTCGAAATGTCCCCGCAAAAGCCATTGGTACTGGCATGTCCATTGGTTGCAAGCCAAATGAATCAAGTCCGAACAGTATAAGGGCATCCATGAGCAAAATCCATGCGTATTCAGGGAATTTGGGGACTTGGAAAAATGCTTTCCCCGAAAAACTCCGTAAGCACTTTGCTGATTAGCACTTCCAGATCACCGGATGAGCATTTCCCGATCTTGCTACACCTTGGGCGAGCGGCCAGACTTCGCGTCCCCGCCAGACTTCCGAAGTCTTCCGAGACTTCGGAAGTCTGGCGGGTCAGTTTTCACGGGCCGTTCGCCTGATAACCCGTCAAAACTGGCTCAAGAAACGCACATCGCTCGCGTAAAACTGGCGGATATCTTTGTTGTTGTGCCGCCGCATACAGAACCGCTCGACCCCCAATCCGAAGGCGAATCCGGAGACCTTGTCCGGGTCATAGCCGACGGCTTTGAGAACATTCGGGTCGACCATGCCCGCCCCGCCGATTTCCAGCCAGCGGTCGCCCCACTTCATGTCGACCTCGACCGATGGCTCGGTGAACGGGAAGAACGACGGGCGGAAGCGGATCTCGACTTCCTCGCCCAGGTACGCTTTCGCAAACAGGCTCAGCACCGTCTTCAAGTCGGCCATGGTCACGTGCGTGTCGACCATCAAACCTTCCATCTGATGGAACATGCAGGAGTGCGTATCGTCCATCTCGTCGGGTCGGTAGACGCGGCCAATCGAGACGATCCGCACTGGCGGCTGGGTCTTCTGCATCACGCGAATCTGGACCGTCGAGGTCTGGCTCCGCATCAGCAGCGGCCCTCCCAAGGTGCGCTCCGCCGTCGCCAGGTAGAAGTTGTCGCGGGGATCGCGAGCCGGGTGGTCGAGCGGGATATTTAAGGCTTCGAAGTTGTGGAACTCGTCCTCGATCTCCGGTCCATCGACCGCATCGAACCCGAGCCGGACCATGATCGATTTGAACTCTTCAATCGTCTGCGAGATCGGGTGTCGATGACCCGGACGGTACAGCGTCCCCGGCAAGGTCACGTCCAATCCGTCGACTGCTGCTACGGGCTTGGCGAGGACGGATTGCCGCTCCTCAAGAACCGCCGTCACGCGGTCCTTGACCTCATTGAACTTCTTGCCCAGCACCGGACGCTCGGCCACTTCAACCTGCCCCAGCAGACTCTGCAAGTCCTTGAGCCGCCCCTGTTTCTTCCCCAAAAACCGGATCCGCACCGCCTCAATCCCCGCCGCGTCAGTCGCAGATGAGATCTCGCGAAGAGCATCGGTTTCGTAGAGAGCGAGTTGGTCAAGAGCGTCCATGAGTGGCCGAGGGCTGGGGTGCGGGGGCAAGTGTGTCGAACGGAGAAGTATCAAGGATCGCGGGCCAAGTGCCAAGCGTGAAAGGCGCGTCACCAGGGCAATCGCCGATTCGAAGATGAGATAACTCGCGTGGGCTAAAGCCCACGCTACGGAGCGACGTTGCCTCCCTGCCCAGAAGATGCCGACGATCTGGCCTCCTGGCTACGGCCTCAGTATTGCTCCGTCGGGAATCTGATGGCCCGGCGAAACTTGACCCGTCAGATCGTTGGCGTCGAGGGCAAACAACGGGCTGATTTCGACTCGCGCCTCGTCCGCGACTGTGGCACCCGCCGCTCGCAGCCACTCCCGACTGAGTCGGCTGATGGCCTGACGCGAGGTCTCTGGCGAATCGGCCCCGGAGTGGTTCTTGACCGGATTGAACTCGCTGGAGCGGTCGGCCTCCACGACCAGAGCTGTGGCCGCCAGCGGCAGAGTGTCGAAGATGAACTGCTCAAACTTGAAGGCGTTCTTCGCGGTCAGTGCCGGTTCGATGCAATTCCCGTTGCGGTCGACACAGGAGACCGGCTTATGCGCTCGGTGGTAGGGCAGGTCGCGGCCCTGGTCCACCAAGTCCTGCAGGAACCCCCGCCGAATCACGTGCATCGCCGTGTTTCCGGCCCGGAACCGGAGCGTGCCATCGGGCTCGGTCTCGCGAGTCCGCTCGACCGGCATGTCGCTGTATTCGATGATCTGCGTCTGACCATCGACATTGACCAGCACGCCCATCTTTTATTCCGGGGTCACTTTGTTGACGACCTTGGTGCTTATGTCTGAGCCGTTCAGTTCATGCAGCCCCAGAAACGCTGGGTCGCAAACGATCGCCATCGGGTTGTCGACCTGATGGTAGTACAGCGACTCCAAACCGCGATCTCGCATGACTTCGAGAAGCTCAGCGGCTTGCAGTGCCTTCAAGATCCCTCCATGCCCATCGGGAGAGAGGGCCACCTCATGCTTCTCCGCCAAGTGGATCCGCCCCGTCTTGTCACACACCGCTGGCAACTTTCCCTGGCGGAAGAAGTACACATCCCCCGGCTTCAACCCAAAGAAGTGGTTCTCCTCAAAGAAGCCGACCGTGTCATCATGCGTCACATCGCTCGTCATGACAAAATAGGGAATCGCCGCCCCGGCTCGCCGTCCCCGGGCCAACAGCTGCTCGCAGAAAATCTGGAACAGCGACCGCTCTGAGACCGGCCCGATCGGGAACATCCCCTTGGGCTTGTCGAACCCCAGCCGTGTCCCCTGCCCGCCCGCCACCAGGATGGCCCCGACCTGGCCGTCTCGCAGCTGTTCCTCTCCGCAGGCTGTGGCCTTCCGCCAGTGGTCCCGCTCGGCGGCGGTTTTCGGCTGGGAGACGAGTTGAATCGGGGGTGTCGCTCGGGCCGCCAAGTCGCTGGCCGACAATCCGCCAGCGGCCTCACCTTGGGAATACAGTCGGGCAATCAGCGAGTAATCGATCGATTCCAGCTGGGCCAGCAACCCGCACTGCTGGGCCTCATTGAGTTCATCCCACCAGTGCAGCAGGTGCGACTGCCCGTGCTGCGACAAACGAGTCCGAAGGGTGTTCAGGTTCGACATGAGTCTGGCTCGGGTGAATGACACGAAACAGTTTCGACGGGAGCCTCGGAATTCTAATCGAGCGTGAGAACCCTTGGCACGTCAGGTTTTGATGTCGCCCATTCTGGGCTACGTGGAACAGCCCCGTTGAGGTACAAGCCGTCCATGACTGTCCGAGCAGTCTCGCTCAGAGCGGTGTTCGCCTACAGGCGAGCAGCAGCGTCACGGAAGACCGGTCATCCACTTCACGGGAGCATCGTCCCATGTCGCTCCACAACAGTGTGGTCACTGAAGAAACCTGGTTCGTCTACCTGCTAAGGTGTGGGGACGATTCTCTTTATACGGGGATCACCAACGATCTCATTCGTCGAGTGAAACAACACAACGCGGGCACCGCATCCCGCTATACCCGCAGCCGCCTACCCGTGAAACTCGTATATCAGGAGCAGCAAGCGAGCCGCAGCCTGGCCTTGAAGCGGGAGTTCGCCATCAAAAGCCTGTCCCGGAAAACGAAAAACTCGCTCGTCCAATCGGCAAAGCCGATCGCACAGCGAGTGAAAACTACTTGAATTTTCTCATTACCCAGCATGACAACGGCAGTGGGTTTCCCCATGCCGAGCCTTCAGGTAAGCGAGGAACTAAGCCAACTTGACGTTTTCAGCACAAGGACCCTTGGGCCCCTGTCCTTCGGTGTAGGAGACCCGCTGGCCTTCCTGAAGTTCTTCGAAGCGAACGCCTTGCAGGCTCTTCGAGTGGAAAAACAGATCCTTGGAACCGTTCGTGTTGATGAAACCAAAACCCTTGTCGGTCAACTTCTTGATCGTGCCTTCGGCCATGCTTGCAATCCTGAGTGTCTGCTTGGATGGGCGTCGCCTGACAAGAGGTTGTCAAATGTCCGCCATCCCTGTTGGGCGAAGTGTACACAGTTCATACTCGTGAACGCAAATAGGTGGCTTGACAATCTTTTCAAAAAAGTATCCGGCTGTGCCCATCGAAAAGAATCTGCCCGTGGCGGGCACCCTGCCCGGGGCCTGCAAGCCCGAGGAAACCCAGTCTTCGACCTCAAATCCTGGACCTATGGAACTGGTCTATCGGCAGTCCGCAATTGACGAGGTCAATCCCCTCGCCGTCCAGCCATACACCACAATGCCCTCTCCTCCCGAGCCGCGACCGCCGTAGTCAATCCTTTATAATCTGTGAAAATCTGTGCCATCTGTGGACAAACTTCCCTCGCCGGACAAGTTCCACTCAGAAGGATTTGGTCCACCGATTTCACAGATTGGCACAGATTGAAGAACTCCGGAATTCCCACATTTCATCGATCGGCCCCACGGTGTGATGACTGACTTTTCTCTCCCGCATGGGCTGCTTTCTTCCTGATCGACTCTATTGACCTCGGAATCGCTCTTCTCCCATTTCCGGTTCGCTGAGACAATACCCATAGGAGGCTCTGCACATGACACGTGCTATTGATCGCGACCTGAAACGCTTCAGCGAAATCGTCCGCGGAAAAATTCGCAAGGACTTGAAGCAGTACGTCAATCACGGCGAAATGCTCGGTCGCAAGGGGCGCGAGACCGTCAGCATCCCCGTCCCCAGCATCGACATTCCGCACTTCGTCCACGGCGACAAAGGCAACCGCGGAGCCGCCCAGGGCGACGGCGAGGTCGGACAACCCCTCTGCCCTGGCCAAGATCCTAACGGACAAGGCCAGGCGGGCGGCGACCCCGGCCAACACGTCCGCGAGGTCGAAATCACCATCGCCGAACTCGCCCAGATGCTCGGCGATGAACTCGAACTCCCCCGCATCGAGCCCAAGGGGCAAGACTCCCTCTCCTCGCGCAAAGACAAGTACAAGACCATCAGCCGTCATGGCCCCAACTCACTCCGCCATTTCAAACGCACCTACAAAGAGGCCCTCAAACGCCAGGTCGCTACCGGCATTTACAACCCCACCGACCCCGTCATCATCCCCACCAAAGAGGACGAACGCTTCCGCAGCTGGAAGACCGAGTTCCAGCCGCAAGCCAACGCCGCGATCATTTACATCATGGACGTGTCGGGTTCGATGACCGACGAGCAGAAGACGATCGTGCGGGCCGAGTCGTTCTGGATCGATGCCTGGTTGCAGCACCAATATGACGGCATCCAGCGGCGGTACATCGTCCACGACGCCGTAGCCCACGAGGTCGACGAGGACACCTTCTACCGAGTGAAAGAGTCGGGTGGGACGAAGATCTCATCAGCCTATCAGAAGGCGATCCAGATTCTCGAACGCGACTTCCCGATCGCCGACTGGAACCTGTACATCTTCCAGTTCTCCGACGGCGACAACTGGGGCGAGGACAGCAAGGAGTGCCAGCGACTGCTGGTCGACCAACTGCTGCCGAAGAGTAATCTGTTCTGTTACGGCCAGGTGCAAAGCCCCTATGGCTCGGGGGACTACATCCGCGAACTGAAAAAGCTGACGGACCAGCACGAGAACTTGGTGCTGAGCGAAATCCCGAACCAGGACGCGATCTACGAGTCAATCAAGACGTTCTTGGGCAAGGGTCGATAACCCCCGGCGAGCGTCCGGCGTGAGCCGGATGGTCATTCGTCGAACGTCGTCCGCAAGCACCATCACTCGTTCAAGGGACATTGGGAATCCGAAACGTACCATCCCCGTTCCGTTCTGTCGGAACGATATCGATGACCGCCTCAAAGTTGAGCGGACCATAAATGTGAGGGTACAGGCTTCCCGCTGCAGGTTCCCAGCGAAGCTCCGAGGTCAGTCTGTCGATCTGGACGCAGACGATTTGCACATCGGTCTTCAGGCGATAATGCTTGTTAGCCACTCGCTCCAACTGGTCGTACGGCGAAGCGTGAATGAACCCCTCGCTGGCGAAGTTGGCAGGTGTCCATGAGCCGAGCGCTCGCGCCGTATCGATCTCTGCGGGAGTCATCAGCAGGTAGATGCGTGGCATGTCCATTGCTCAGACGTTGAGGTGACATCAGGTTTGAAGTGGGAATGGCGAGTCAGAGAACGTGTGAGGTATTCGACTCCACGGCGGTTAAATCGCTATCCCCGATTGTATTACCTTCCGTGCTGACGAACGCCATTCGCCGGTTTTGATCGACGCACACACGGCGCACTGTCGTGAGGTCGACTCTGCATAACACTGACGAACCGGAGCATTGTGGCAACGGACTGGGACGCCTGGCCTTCATCCGAGGTTCTCTTCGCCTCCGTCGCTCAAATCGGCCACGATCTCCGTGGGCTCCAGAAACTCCTCCAGCACCGTGGTCGCGTAGGCACCGGGCGGCAACGAGAACGCGACTCGTACGCCCAAGGAGTCGGGGTGGACCGCAACATCATTCGGGTAGACGACCAAGGCTCGACGAGCTCCCTGCATCAACTGACTAAACGGTTCGAATTGCTTGAGTTGCAGTCCAGAGGCTTCGAGGACGGACTGCTCTAAAAGGAGCGCCTCACTCAGTGGTGACTTCATCTTCACGCCGAACATGGGGCCTGTTGGAATCACCTCGCGCGAGTCGACACGGGGTTGGTCGAGGGCAGGGTCTTCCGTGGTGAAGCATCCCCCCGAGGCGATCACCTGAAGGACATCTCCCTCGACCACCCGGTGCAGCAGGTCCCGCTCCTGACGCACTTGTATGATCGCATTGAACAGATCCGACTGTACCGCGGACAGCGCAAACCTGAGGAACCAGCGGCGTCGGCGCGGGTCGATATCACGAGAGGTCCGAACCCCGGACAGCAAGTCCCGCCCCCATTGCAGCGTCTCGTCGCCGATGCCGAATCGCTGGTCGCCGTACCGATTGGGCACGCCCTGCACGCGGACCCGCTCCGCGATTTGTGAAGCCATCTCGAAGGCGTGGGGGTCTGCGGTCCGCACGCGAATCTCAAACCGATTTCCCACCAGATGCCCGGGCCGCAGCTTGTTGCGATGACGACTGGAGGACAGGACTCGCACCAGCCCCAGCGCCGCGAGATCATCGAGTGTGGACAAACGGCTCTCACTCTCGCCCGGAACCGAAACCCATTGACGGGTCACGGCCCGGCGGTCCTTTTGCCCCGCCATGCCGATCGCATCGCGGGAGATCCCCAGTAGGCGACTCAGCTGACTGGTCAGGTACTCCGCCGAGACATCCCGCTTCTCGATCCAAAGGAACAGGTGTTCGCCCTCGCCCATGGGGAGGTACGCGGGCAATTCCTCGACGACGAAGTCTTCGGGCTCGACCTTGATCCTCCCGCGCAGCCGTACCGAATGAGGAGGGATTGGTTCCGCGGTGGGAGAGGACATGGAGGTCAGTTCTATTCGAATTGGCGAGCGTCCGGCGTCAGCCGGATGGAGACTCCTGACGACGATCATCTCATGGGCGGAATGCACCTCCCCATGTGCAACGTGGTCCTCCAGTGAGATGGTGGGCCTGCGCCCAAAGCGGCTGGTCCCACCCTACGAATGCGATCGCCGGCGAGGCATCACTCGCTCTGAAGCAGGATCAACTTGGTCGAGTTCCCCCGCCGGACCTGCAACAGGATGCCGTCCCCCAGTTTCGTCTCATCGACCGCTTTCTGGAAGGCTTCGAGACTCTCGACTTTCGTCTGGCCCACTTTGGTGATCACGTCGCCGCTCTGAATCCCGGATTGAGCGGTGACGGAATCCGGCTTAACCTGCACGATTACGACTCCCCTCAGGCCCGGAACACCTAGCTCATTGGCGATCTCAGGCGACAGTGTTTTCGCGGTGAAACCGAGCTTCGAGACTTCGGGCTGCTTCTCGGGTGACTCGTTCGGGGGACTGCTCTGGGTGTAGTCGGCGGAGCTGCGCTGTTCGAGGGTGATGTCGAGCTTGATGGTCTTCCCATCGCGGAGGATCTCGGCAGGATAGCTCTGGCCGGACTCCAGCAGTTCGACAAACTCTTGCAAGCTGGGGCGGTTCTTCACCGGCTGACCGGCGAACTGCACGATGATGTCACCCGGCTCGACCCCGGCCTTGGCGGCGGGGGCGTTGGGCAGGACTTCCATCACGGCCACACCGGCCGAGATTCCGAGTGCCCTTTTCACGGCGGGCTGGAGGTCGTCCAGCGTGACTCCGATGAAGGAGCGATGGACCGTGCCGTCCTTACGAAGTTTCTCCACGATCTGCTGAGCCTGGTTCGAGGGGATCGCAAACCCGACTCCATCGTAGCCACCGCTGCGGGTCGAGATGGCGGTGTTGATGCCGATGACCTCACCGTTCATGTTGACCAGTGCCCCGCCGCTGTTGCCCGGATTGATCGCGGCATCCGTCTGCAAAAAGTGTTCGCGGCCATTGATGTCCAGCCCCTTGCGATCCGTCGCCGAGATAATCCCAGCTGTGACGGTCGTTCCGAGATCAAACGGGTTGCCCAGTGCCAGCACCCAGTCGCCAATCTGCATGGCATCGCTGTCGCCGAAGCTGACGGCAGTCAGCGGCTTGGGCGGCTTGAGCATAATAATGGCGACATCGGTCACAGAATCGCCGACCCACTTGTCGGCCTTGATCTCTGTGCCATCGGCCAGCCGGACCAAGACCTCATCGGCTCCGTCGACCACGTGGGCATTGGTGACGACCACTCCACTGGCATCAATCACGAATCCGGAACCGGCTCCCTGCTGTCCGGGAATCTGGAACCGTCGGCGACCGCCTTGCCCATGTCCTCGACCTTGACCGAAGAATTCCCGAAAGATCGGGTCGTCGCCAAAGGGGGAGTTCTGGAGCGGGTCGGCTTGATCCTCGTTCCCCGCATCCTGCTCAATGACGCGTGCCTTGGTCTTGGTTTCGATGGCGACGATCGCCGGAATGGCGGTCTCTGACACCATGCGAAAGGCCGACGAGAGGTCCTGCGGTGATTTGATGATCGTCTTCGGAGCAGGCAGGTCCGCCTGCGTCCAGCGAGCTGCCACCGCACCGACCCCCGCCCCGACAGCGAGGCAGGCCAGCCAGAAACCAGATCGACGAGGAGCAACTGTCATGAGGGGACTCCTGAAAGTGTTCTGCCGGGTTGTGGGAGAGGCGTCCCGCCTGCCATGCTGACGCAGACCGACAGATTGCCGCCGCCCCCACGAGAGATTGTACCCACCCCCATTGTTTTCAGTGGGCAGGAAATGTCTACTGTGACTTTGTGCCGATTTGCCAGGCAGGGGCGAAAATCGCACAAAGTCAGAGTCCGTTGCCGCACGAGGCCGAGTTCGGGTGCCAATCCTGCGGAATCTCCATGCGGCCCCGCAGAGTAGAGCAAATCGAATGCCACGAGACCACCGATGGTCATCACCTGACGAGGATTCTGACCCCGAGTGGGACGACGACTCCGGCCCCGAGGACGAGTCGACCACCACGGAATGTATCCAGTGCGGCGGCGAGATCTATGACGACGCCTCTCGCTGTCCGCTGTGCGGCGAGTACCAAGTCGGCGACCGCTCCCGCTCCGCGTGGGAGGGCCGCCCGTTCTGGTGGAAGCTCGGCGGTCTGCTCGGCATCGTGGCGGTGTTGTTGTCGCTGCTGGCGTTTTGCTTCTGACGTTGATAGCGATTACACTTAAACTGCTCCCCTGTTCTCACGTCGTCAAAGAATCACCAGGGGCCAACGGTCGAATACAAAGACCTTTCCTGATCGTCCTGGGGGCGTCCATTTCCAACAGTCGAGAGGCGCGTGATGCGCGAGCAGCCCTCGGTCAGTGAACTGCTGGCTCACCCGGGGGTGATCGCTGGAATTCGTCGGGCGTTTGTGGAAAGCGATGTGGGCGGGTGGCGACCTCGAGAACAGGGAGGATTCCTCATCCGAGATGCTCACACCCGTTTCATCACAGTGATCCGCCTGCCAGCGTCGGCACATGATTCACTCCGTTTTCCGCTCTGTGCGAACGGCCTGTTTGAAGACATTCTCATCGTCGGCAGCTTTCACACGCACCCCAACACGGGGAGTGAATGGAGGCAGGAGCCGAGCCCTCAAGACATTCTCCTGTCGAAAGAGTATCCTGAGACCATGGGGCCGCATCAGTTCATCGTCAGTCGCGAGATAATTTATCACGTGAACAATGACGGTCTGGTGACTGAAATCGGACGCACCGCCGAAGTGCTTAAACTCGACACCGAGGAGCCGAATCCATGAGCGCGACAGCTGCGTCCGATTACGACACCCATCTCGTCCGTGGAATTGAAGCGGCACTCCGCACAGCTCGTGGATTGGGCTATTCCGTGGAGACGATGGATATCACTGCATCCGTGTCTCAGGGGGTATGCATAATTCACTTCTCCCCCCTGGCCACTCCCGGATTCATCCGGTCCGGCGGCGACCTGACAGTGACCATCGACACGAAAGCCGATGCATTAATTCGTTACGAGCGTGGGCAGTAGGTCCGAAACCACTCACGGGGGACAATCCAGGACCAGTGTCAGTATTCCGCACAGAGGTGAGTTCGTTGATATCGCTGTCTGTCCGCTCCCGCTCCGCGTGGGAAGGCCGCCCGTTCTGGTGGAAGCTCGGCGGTCTGCTCGGCATCGTGGCGGTGTTGTTGTCGCTGCTGGCGTTTTGCTTCTGAATCGGCCATAGGCTACAGTTGTCTGACACATCTCCCCAACTCCTTGAGCGTAATCCATGTCGACTGGCCTCGAACCGGATGATGAGTCCGTAGACACCACCGCCCCACAGACACCCTTGTTTGGCGATGCCATGCGAGAGCAAGCCGAGCAGCACGCCAAGACCGGCGTCAACTGGTTCTTTTGGATCGCAGCCTTGTCGCTGGTCAATACCGCGCTGGCTCACTTCGGTGCGAACTTACAGTTCATCATCGGTCTGTCCGTGACGGCGATCGCGGATGCCGTCGCCGTTCAGATTGGCAAGGATCAGCCCCAGCATGCCACGCTGGCCATGGGGATCGCCATCGGGTTCTCTGTGATCGTGGCGCTCGTCGTGATGGGGTTCGGCTGGCTCTCTCGCATGCGAATCATGTGGGTCTATGCCATCGGCATTGGGTTGTACTTACTGGATGGAGTGGTCTATCTGCTACTGGGCGACATTAAGAGCGCCGGGTTCCACGGTTTCGCCTTGTTTGGCATGATCCGCGGCTGGCTGGCCTTTCGCCAATTGGCCCAGCATCCGCTGGATGTCGATGACGAGGAGGAGGATGTCGAGGTCGAGACCGATGAGTGATCCTGGAAGGGGTCGCCTGTACCCAACTCTCCGGTCAGTGCTAGAATACTACTAGGGTAGTTCTGTCAGTGGTAACTCATGCCGCCGGGACAGTCCCTGAAGGAACCATGATGCGAATTCTGCTGGCCAGTCCCCGTGGCTTCTGTGCGGGCGTCAACATGGCAATCGAGTGCCTCGAAGAGTGCATTCGAGTCTTTGGAAATTCGATCTACGTCTATCACGAGATCGTCCACAACCGCTACGTCGTTGATCGCTTCACGCGCGAGGGCGTGACCTTCGTCAACGAGGTCGACGAAGTCCCCCTCGGCGGAGTTCTCCTGTACAGCGCACATGGTGTCTCCCCTGCCATCCGCGCCCAGGCCAAATCGCGACAGCTGCGGACGATCGATGCCACGTGCCCGCTGGTGACGAAGGTCCATCTGGAAGCGGTGAAGTACGCCAGCGAGGGATATCACATCCTGTTGATTGGGCACGAGGGGCACGATGAGGTGATCGGCACGATGGGGGAGGCTCCGGAGAGCATTACGCTGGTCGAATCGCCTGAGCATGCGACCACATTGACGTTCCCCAGCGGGGCCAAGCTCGCGTACCTGACGCAAACGACGCTCTCGGTCGAAGAAGCCGCCGCTGTGATCCAGGCTCTTGAGCGGCGTTTCCCGCACATCGAGCATCCCCCCAAAGAAGACATCTGTTACGCAACGACGAACCGCCAGTTCGCAGTGCATCAGATGATTGAGCAGGTCGACTTGCTCCTGGTCCTCGGCAGCCAAAACAGTTCCAACAGTCGCCGCCTGGAAGAGATCGGATCCGCTTCGGGCAAAAGGGCCTATCTGATTGATGGATCCCATGAACTGCAAGACAGCTGGTTCGTGGGAGTCGAAACCGTGGGGATCACCGCGGGAGCGAGCGCCCCGGAAGTGGTCGTTGAAGAAACGATCGAGACGATCCGCACTCGCTATGGCGCGACCATCGAAGAGTTCAAGACACGCGAGGAAAATGTCCATTTTCCTCTGCCACGCGAGTTACGGGTATTGACCTCGACGAAGTGAGAACCGGGGGAGTCCCCAACGCAGCCTTGGGCCGCAATCCCCGTGGAGGCGTTCTCCACTGGAATGCAACTGGAAAGAGGAACAGGGGATTCGTACACAGATTTCACCGATGTTCACAGACTCAGACAGCGAGTGAGATGGCCGCCGTCTCCTCGGATTCTGAATCTGTATTGATCTGTGAAATCTGTGTACAAATTCTCACTCCCGTCACCCCATGGTGAATGACGAGAATGACGACCGAGAACTCGCCCACGATGATTTGTGCAGCTCGCAAACAGGGGAGTGGTGAGTCGAACAGCATGAATGGAGTGGTGATGTCTCTGCAAGGACACTGGCGGATTCTGATGATCGTGGCTGTCCTCGGGATGGGGCAGCTGACGGATTCGGCATTCAGTGCAGAACCAACGGCACCCGATGCCGACCGGGCGTTCGGATACTTGCAGCAGGTCTGTGCCATTGGCCCTCGTATCAGTGGCACCGAGGGCATGGCCCAACAGCAGAAGCTGCTCAGTCAGCACTTCACGGCATTGAGAGCACAAGTCGCGTTCCAGGAGTGGGACACCCCGCACCCCGTCACCGGCCAGCCAGTGCGGTTGAAGAACATGATCGTCAGCTGGCACCCCGAGACAACCGAACGAGTGTTGCTCTGCTGTCACTACGACACACGTCCGAAGCCGGATGAGGAGCTCTTTCCGCGCTACCGGGAAAGCCCCTTCATCGGTGCGAATGACGGCGGCAGCGGAGTCGCGCTGTTGATGGAACTGGGGCATTTCATGCCGGACCTCCCCGTGCAGCTGGGGGTTGACTTTGTGTTCTTTGATGCCGAGGAACTGATCTACAAGAAGCCGGGCAAGTTCTTTCTTGGCTCGGAGTATTTCTCGACTCAGTACCGCGACGCCCCGCCCGCGTATCGGTATCGCTGCGGCGTCTTACTCGACATGGTGGCGGACAAGGATCTGAAGATCTGGCAGGAGGTCAACAGTACGCGCTTGGCCGGATTCGTGACCGATAGCGTCTGGGCTTCCGCCAAGGCCACGGGGATCAAAGAGTTCGTCGCCCGCCGCAAGCATGAGGTCAGCGACGACCACATTTCTTTGAACAAGATTGCCGCCATTCCGACCTGCGATGTGATCGACTTCGACTATCCGCATTGGCATCGGCGCAACGATCTGCCCGCAGCCTGTTCGGGGGAGTCGCTGGCCAAGGTGGCCACGGTGATGTTGCACTGGATGCAGAACGTCCCCGCGAATCCGACTCGGAAGTGACACGATACAGCTCAGTGGGTTGCAACCACTGGGCTTGAGATCGCTCTCACACATGTCCCCGACAACACGACCACCACTCATGAGTCGAAATCGCTTTCTGCTTTTTGCGGCGGTCGTGCAAGGTGGCGTGCTGCTGCTGGCTTTGATCGTCGCATACACGCTGGGATTGTCGCCCGCCAAGTCGGTGCGTTGGGAGATGCGCGATCTGATCGGGGGACTCTTGGCAGTTTTGCCCATGCTGGTGGTTTACCGCTACAGCCCAGGGCTTCGTAAACTGGCGAGCGATTCACTGGGGGAATCGCTCGCTCGATGCCGGTGGTACGATCTGGTCGGGCTGGCCGTGTTGGCCGGAGTGGGAGAAGAGTTACTCTTTCGCGGGATGCTCTACGAGGGGCTGTTGCCGCTGAATCTCTGGGTGGCTGTGATTGTGTCCAACGTGGCATTTGGAATGCTGCATGCGTTGTCCTGGAATTATTTTGTGACCACCACCACGATTGGATTGGGAATGCACATGCTGGCCGGGATCTCGGAGCCGCGAAACCTGCTGGCACCGATGGTGGCCCACAGCGTCTATGACCTGGTCGCGTTTTTCCTGCTGCGACGCGAATACCGATCCACCACTCCGATCACAGTTCCCGGTTCTACTGAGGGGCGATGATTCCGTCACTCGACCCGCTACGACTTGCCGAGCAAGACGCCTCTCAGAAGTGCCAGACGCACATTGTGATTGCTCCAGAGGATCGCCCTCGGAATTCGTCATGCTATGGTGCTTCACCTCGCTGGCCGCACGACTGATCTTGAGGCAGCTGATTCACAAGATCAGGGGGAGGCTGGTGGGGGACCATCCGTTCTACGGGGAAGGAAGTGTTCCCTGGCAGGAGCGGAAGTTTTCGGGCAGGCGAGGGACCAGAATGGAAACGCAGAGGGCGCGGAGAATCTCTCGGGGGGAAGGCCGTTTCCTGGTCGACCCGTCTACTTTGTCTTCTCTGTTTTTTCTCTGCGTACTCTGCGCCCTCTGCGTTTCCCACTCTCCCAGATCGTGAGGCTGTACGAAGTTCCGTGGGCCATCGTCTGAAATGCAAAGGGCGTCTCGCACTCCACTCTCAGAAGCCTGGATTGGCGGGCTTGGGGCCGACGGGGACACCCTGGGGTGGGGTCTTACCCGGTCCCGTTCCATTCAACGGGGAGACTGTCGCGGGACCAACTTGCGACAAAATGGCTCCCAATCCTTGTCCGGTGGGACCGGCCTGTGCCGCAGTGCAATCCGGATGCAGTA
Organism: Planctomycetota bacterium; assembly: GCA_031431195.1. Classification (GTDB taxonomy): domain Bacteria; phylum Planctomycetota; class Planctomycetia; order Planctomycetales; family Planctomycetaceae; genus TH-plancto1. The sequence continues at coordinate 28,458 of JANPCU010000343.1, forward strand.
AAAATGATTCGGGGGAAACGTCAGTCAGAGTCGTACTGGGGGTCGGAAGTAACGTGCTGTTCGTGCCAAAGACGGGCAATAGTTCATGCCCCGCGCCCCAGCCCTGCACCCAGTCGTTGGCGAAATCCTGGGCCTTGGTCACGCCCCGCGTGATCAGAAATGTCTTCAGGCCGCTGGCATAGGCATTCTCGAATCCCCACCAATGGATCGATGAGGCATCCGTCTCCAATGACATGATGCCACCCCCTTGAAAGACTGTCGCTTGCGAGAACAACTGCACGGGGCCTCCCGCTCCGACCGGTTGCACCTGATACACCGACTTGCCCGCAGAAACCGTTGAACGCAAGAGAGAACACTGCGAGCCCGCAGCTCCCGCATCCAGCGTTACCGCCACTCCCACGCTGGAAAACAGGATCGAGCCGCGAACCTCGATCACCGATTCCTCGGTCCCCACGCGCACGATCGACTTCGTGCCGACGATCAAGCTGTGGTCGACCAGCAGCTGCGGGGGGGCGTGACCTTGGGAAGAGAGTGTGTCGATGATTGGCCAGGCAGCGTCAATGCCCTCCACGCGGCAGCGCCGAACGGCCGCCAGTCCGCCCGTCATTTGCAGGAATCGATCGGGGTATGTTCGCGTCTTACTGGCCACCATCCGGAACGCACCGTTCGTGAGTGTCAGCTGGCCGTCCTCGACGGAGAACCACGCCGGTGGATTCGTCGCATTGGGTTCTGTTTTGTACCCGGGTTGCAGGACCAGGGAAGTTCCCTCGGATTGCTCAAACACAATCTGGACCCGTTTCTGCCGTACGATGAACGGGTCAATCGTTCGCAGTCCGGAACCGAAGGCGACCACGGTCGAACCATCGGGGCATTCTTCGCTGTTGATGAACCGACCCAGATTCGGCTTCTTCAAGTCGAAACGCAAGGTGTTCCCCGGATCGGGGGATTCCAGAATCGCGGGGAGACTCGCTCGTTGCCCAGCCGCCAGCACATGTGCCAAGACAGGTCGCGGCGATTCCGGGAGAGCAGACCATTTCGGTCCCGCATCGGCCAATTGAGTTTGAATGCCCGCCAGACCGATTTGAATCTGCTCGCTCGTCGCCAACGAGGCGGCGTCGGCGACCGCCTTCAGGTCGGCTCCCTCGGGGACCAGGACTCCGGTCGGAGTCGCTTGTCTCCAGAATGTCCCCCATGAGACATCGTCTCGCACATCGACGGAATCGGTGCCATCATGAAAATTGAGCTGAGCCCAATGGGGCCAGCCCACCAAGGCGGACTGCTCCAGAGTCCATTTCACCAACGGAACTCGGGGGAGTTCGAGGGATTCCGTGTTCTTAGACCAGCCGCTAAACAACACTCCCACCGCATCGGCGGAATGCCCCGGCAGGTAGGCGAGCAACGACTGCTGCAAGCGGAACTCGCAAGTGGGCGGCTGTTTCCCAGAGTGCCAGCAGGCGAGGCCCGCTTGTCCCGACAGGCAAGCCGTCGCGATCAGAGTGACCTGCCGAGCATCTGCGACCGCGTCCCTCGATACGATCTGGATCGCGCTGGCATTCCCGGCGATGAGTAGCGACTGCCCAGCGACCAGCGCGGACTGTTCCCCGATTAAGCTCACGGGACAACAGGGGCCACTCCCGCTGACCACCGTGTCCTCCAGCAGCACGCGGCCATGCGCCTCCGCGACAATCAGTTCCGTCGCCGTGAGGCCAAACTGAGTGAGAGTGCAGCGCCGAAGGACCAGCGTCGCGGAACCGACGCGCAATGCCGCCCCGGTCGGCCCCGGCATCCGCAGAAGATGAACTCCCTCGAACGCCAGCACCCCCAGCTTCGCCTGGATCGGAGTGCTCGCAGCTGGCAGGATCAACACGGGGGCGATGCCTTCGGCCCCGCGCAAAGTCCAGCGACCGGGCTGGTTCATCTCAAAGGATGGGATCTCGTGTGGTCCCACATCCGCGAATTCGATCACCGCGTCGCTGGGGATACTGGCGAGCGCTGCCCCCAGATCGTGGAATTCCCCCTCGGCGGGGCTGTGGCGGCGGATCGTCCGCGTCGCCTCTGTTGTGGATTTCACACGAGCTTGCCAGGCCCACCCCGGCAACGGACCAGTTCCCGAAGTCGAATGCGGGACAATCCCGCCAAAGGGAGAGCGGTCTTGATCCAGAGGGCCGGGAACGTTTCCCGGCGGAGTCGGGATAACAGGTTCTGTGGAACCGGCTGCCGGGGCGGACGAAATGATGTGGGTCGGGGGTTGCCCGGACGGGGTGAGATCGGCGGGAACAGGTGGGTCCAAGACTGCCACCGGAGGAGGGACTTCTCCAGCCTCGCCCGAGGCATAGGGATTGGCCGTGGCGGTCTCTCCACCCGCCGAATCCCCAAATTGCTTAATCGCCCAGAAGAGTCCCCCGACCGCCGTGACCACGATCAGAATCAGCAAACCGACCTTGAGCTGATTCGGATCGATCCCAGTTCCCGGAGGCTCGGACAGCAATGGCTGATCGAGCCGACCGGGCAAAGCTCGATCCGCCTTGGCCCGCTGGCCGCCATCTGTGTCGGACACGACCGGACGCGGGGACGAGGTCCGTGTAGGGAGTGATTCGCGATTCGCGGGTGGACGATTCTTAGTTTTATGTTTTGGGGGTGCCGCCGGGGCCTCCTCCTCCGCACCGTATTCGTCGTCGGGGTCCACTCTCTCGGTGCGAGTCGTCCGCGTGCCCGCTGGCTTTTCCGCTCGACCGGGCTTGGATGAGGCGGTTCGACGCCGTGATCCTCCCTCGGAACTGGGAGAAGATTCGTCGTCCTCATCGGCAGGCGAGAGACCCGAATCCGAGTGGGAAGCCCCCAGCAGCTGCAATTGGTCCGCCGAAAAATCTCCTCGCAACAGGGCCGGTGAACTGAGATCAGTCAGCAGTTGGGCCGGAGTCTGATAGCGATCATCGGCTTTCTTAGCCATCATGCGCTGGATCACCGCCACCACGCCCGCCGGGATATTCTCGTTCAGCGATCGCGGGTCGGGCACCGGCTGTAGTGCGTGGGCGCGAAGCTTGTTTAACAGGTCCCCTTCTGAATACGGAGGCTTGCCCGCCAACAGGTGATACCACGTGCAGCCGAGCGAGTAGATATCGCTGCGGATATCGGCAGCTTTGCTGTCGCGTCCCTGCTCGGGGGACATATAGTCCACGGTTCCGACGGTCGTCCCGGCTCGGGTGATCCCGGATTCCCCGTCATCCTCAATGATCCGGGCCAATCCCAAATCGGCCAGCTTGACCACGCCATCTCGCTCGCGAATCATCAGGTTACTGGGCTTGACATCCCGATGAACGACTTGGCGTTCATGTGCGTGTTGCAGGGCGAGTGCCACCTGCTTGATGATTTCCAAGGATCGCTTAACGGGGATGACTCCGCGCTTGCGGAGCAGTTCAAAGGCGTCGAGCCCTTCGACGAATTCCATGGCCAGGTAAAGATACCCGTCAATCTCGCCCGACTCATAGACGGCGACGATGTTGGGATGTTCCATCTGGGCTCCGGCTTGGCCCTCGGCTTTGAAGCGACGGACGAGAACCCGATTCGAGGCTTTGTCCTTGGGCAGCACTTTCAAGGCGACGGTCCGCTGCAACTGCTGGTCGACGGCCAGATAGACCGCACCCATCCCTCCGGAGCCGACCTTGCGCTGGATCTGATATTTCCCCAGCGAGGAGATCTGATCGAAGTCATGTGAGGGTAATTGAGGTGTCGGATCACTGGCCATGAACGAGGCTCATTAGAACTTGGTTTCGCCCCCCGGAGACTGCGAGAATACGCATTCCGTGAATATAGCTTGATAAATCCTGTCTGGTCAAAGAGGACTGCCACTCCACTTTCGAAGTCGGATGAAAAAAGCCGCCCCGACAGGAGGTCGGGGCGGCGTCAGATCATCGTTCATTCCCGAGCGGGTGCTGAAGATTTACGGCTTCTTGGGGCCCTTCTTAGCGGAAGGACCACCTTGCCCTCCCCCACCGGGCATGCCCATGCCGCCCATCATCGAACTGCCCATCATGGAACTCCCCGAGAGCGGGTTCACCGAGCGTCCGCCCCGGGAACTGGACCCCTTCTTGGGCTGAGCATAAGGGTTGGACATTTCGTCCCCCGGCATGCCGCTGCCCATCATCATCATGTCATTTCCAGTGGTCCCGGCAGACTTCAAGTACTCGAAGAACGTGGCTTGCTCTTTCTGGTAGGCATCCAGGCGTCTCTGCTCAGCCGCCTGACGAATGGGGTCCAGAACCGCCAATTCCCCTGTAATCCCTTGCGTGACGAGAGCCTCTTCCGGCAGCAGAACATCCCCCTTGGACCCCCCAGGCAGCTTCAAGTCCTTGTGCAGAAGCTTGTCGGCGAGTGAAACATCCGCGTGTGTGTCCACAAAGACATCCGCCGAGGTGAACGTATACAACTTGCTCTCTTCGTTGGTCGATTTGGCCGGATCAATCACGTTGGTTTTGATGTCACCGGAAATGTGTTGACCAGGTAGCAGGTCGAGATCGGCGGAGACCGTGGTTCCCAGTTTTGGATCCCACTGGAAGACCGACACTTTCGACTTCCCACCAACGCGAGGATCCACATCCTTCACAAAGTAATAGACTTCCCGCTCGAGAGTCACGGGAGCGGTCACATTACTCCATTCGGTGGTCCGGGTTTCCCCCGCCACAACGGGGGCGTCTCCATTGGCCTCGGAAGCCAAGTGCCCAAAGTTCGGATTGTTCAACACGAGGCGGACCCGGTAACGATAGGTCTTGCCCGACTCGACCGTGAAGTCCATATACCGGAACAGCAACAGTTCGCCGTCAGCGGTGACCCGCTGTTCGATGTATTCCTTGAGGGCCTTGCTGGTGACATCCTTGTCATCAGTTTCCAGCAGCTTCTTCATGACATCGTTGGGATTCGCACCTGGTCCACGTTTGGCTGCTCCCGGTGTGGGACGACTCGATCCTCGGGGGCCTCCCATGCCAGACGGAACGCCACCGGACATGGCGGACATCATCTCGTTGGTGCTGTTCGAGGATGACCCGTACGAAGACCCCATGCTACTTCCATAGGCTGATCCTCCCAGAACCTCGGACTGCATCGCCCGAGAGTCCCCCACGATTCCGGAAAAGCCGCCCTGCTTCACGCGGGGTTTGCCTTCCGTTTTCTTCTTATTGTCTTTCATCAACTCCAGCAACCGGATCTGGTATTGAACTTCTTGCTCCACCTGTTCCGGAGAGAGGACGAACTTATCAATTCGTGGGTGCGAGCCGTGCTTCCGCCAATTCCCGTAGATCCGAGGGGGCAGTGGCATCGTGATCACATTATTGGTCACGGTCCCCTGAACGATATCTGGCTCCGGAGCCATCGATTTTTCCAAAACATCCACGGCGGATTGCGTATCCACTGGCTGCCACTCGGTCCAGTTGTCAGTCCGTCCAATTTTCTCCTGGCGTTCGAGATTGAAGTCGATGACCTCAAAGGACATTGAGGCGATATCCACCGTTTTGGCGTGAATCGCTTCCTGGAACCTGCGGATTTGTTCTTTCAGTGGAAAGACGGCCCGCACCGAGGCGAACACGTAGCCTTGTGCTTCACGCTGAGCCGCTGCGCCTCCGCCCCCCCCCATCAACCCACCATACTCTGAATAGGGAGACTCCGGAGATCCAAGTCCCCCGGCAGCGGCCCCATGTCCGCCCGCAGCGGCCCCGTGCCCTCCGGCAGCTGGGCCCGCTTTGGCGGCCCCGCCTTTCGTCATGTTCGATCGCATGGCAGCTGCTGCACCGTGACCTGCACCGGGCAGTTCCCCACCCGGGAGGTCGCTCGGGCCACCAAGCCCCGCTGGATTCGGTCGGCTGGACTCGAACTCGCTGTCCGTCTCTGGGGTGGAAGCGGGATCACCAGGCATCGCCGCTGGATCCTCTCCGGGGACTCCCTCTTCCAAGCTGGAGGGGTCCAAGGGCTGTTCGATCAGCACCTTGCCCGTAGTGGCCAGGGCGTCCTCCAGCGTGAGCAGCGATGGCTCGCGGAGAGGCTCCTTGCCCTGCCAGGGAGACGAGACGAACCGTGTGGACATCTCGTACTGACTGACGGTAATCGGATTCCGCAGATTGTCGTGAACCACCTGTTTTGGTTTTTTCTTCTGCGTCATTTCATACTTGGTCTGTTCCTCCGCGGGCCAATCATGGCTCACCAATGCCGCCCGGCTTTTGGACACCTTGTCCGTGATTTCACTGGGGGTTCCCTGGTAGGCGGACCATTGCGATCCTCCCAGGAAGACCAGCACCATCAGCCCCGCTGAACCCAGAACCAGTTTCTCGCTGTGATTGACCAGGAACGCTTTCGCGTCAAAACTTTTGGCAGCCATGAGACACCTCCTCGGTGATTTCTTTCGGGGCTCTGTGGATTGTCGTCTCGACGAATGTAGGACGCGGGAGGAAACCGATTGGTTCCCGTCCGCTTAGGGATTTGCCGGATCGGTTGCGGGTGGGGGCTCTGCAGCCGGAGCAGGCACTGCGGGCACTGGTTCGCTGGCTGGCTCCCCTGGTGTTTCCGCAGGGGGGGCTGCGGTCTCCGGAGCTTTCTCCACAGCCTCTGCTGCCGGAACTGGCTCCGCGGGAGAAGCAGGCTCAGCAGCGGGAACTTCCGGCTCCACAGCGGGGGCCTCTGCGGGAGTTTCACCCGCTGCGGGCGTTGCTGGATCGGTCGGCATCTCCCCCTCCCCAGGTGTCTCTCCCGGAGCAGCTTCCGGAGTGGTGGCCCCTCCCCCTGTCGCGGCAGCTTCTAAGGCCGCCAGCTCTTCCGGAGGTTGACGGTACATCGTAATCAGGCCCGCAAGGTCGAGTTGGACCAGGTCCGGATGTTGCAAGGCGTCTACGGGATAGCCAGTGTTGCCAGCTGCTCCCATCCCTCCGGCCATCGAACCCGTAAAGTTGCTCGAGTTGGCTGGTTGTGTGAACGCTTCGGAACCCGAACTCGAAGGATTGGCGCTGTATCCACCAGGTGACATTCCGCCGCGCCCCCGCATCCCCATGGACAAGAGATTGCCGCCCCCCCCTCGAGTCGAAGAGAAAGGATCCGGTGCATAGGGGTTCTTCCCAAAGTGGAATCGCACCACTCGGACTGGCCACTCCGAGTTCGACAGAGCGACCATGAAGTCCACTAGCTTATTCTGATTGATGATGACGCTGAGGTAGAAGCCCCGCTCCACATAGGGATTTTCGGGCAGCTCCTTCACGTAGCGCAGTGGTCCGGTCGGCTCTGTGGACTCCCCGTCCACTTCCCCTGTCGGCTGAGACGATGACGACGACATTGCCATCGTCATCCCATTCCCGCGACCGCCCCCACCCACCTCGGCTTCGCCACCCGGGCCGAATTCCTCGACGGGATCAAATTTGACTGCCGAAGTAAACCGGGATGCTTGACTGCCCTGACCTCCGAATCCACCGACTGGCTGATTCCCTGCCCCTTGGTAGGCGGCAGCCATGCTCTCACTGGAGTCCATCCCGCCACTACTCCCATCGGGCGTGGCGGCCTCGCCGCCGGAGGGGCCTTCACCGCCGAGCAGTCGGTAAGCCAGCACGCGGCGAACCACCGCGCTGGTCTCCGAATCGGCATCCTTATTCATCTGCCGAATGGCATTCAGGATAAATTGAGTCACCCAGACATCTTCCTGAGCGTCCCACATCTGCTTCGAGGTGATCGTCAGATTCCCAATCTTCATCTGAGGGATGAGCTGAAATGGGAAGTCGACTTTGGGGGTCCAGGAGATCCCGCGCTTGTCGGCGACGAAGGGCTCGACACTTTCATGCAGTTGCCGTAACACTTCCGCGTAATCGGTTTGATAGGTGTAACGGACCTTGTTGTTCTTGATGTCCGACAAGTAGACCTTGGGGATGTCAGGGGCCACTCGTGGCGGCCAGACCATTCTCTCTTGCTGGCGCTTCCACAGGTCGAGCAACTCCTCATTGACATATTTTTCCAAGACCTCATTCTTCTTCTTGAGCTCCGCAGCGTAGTCCGCATTGGGGTTGGTCGTACCCGCTGCGATACCGCCCTTGACAGTGTCCAGGACACTCTCGCGTGCCTTGGTCGCCTCCTTCAAGGCACTGTTGGCCGAGAAGTAACCCCACAAATTCATGGAGAGCAGTGGGACCAGAAGAATCCAAAAATGGTTCTTCAGGATGGGTTCGAGTTTGTCCATGAGATCACTCCCGATGCTTGGAGAGTTAAGTGTGTGGGTGAACTGATGCGATCCAGCCGCAGTCGCGTCGTCGGTTTAAGGGGCAGCTGGAGTTGACTCCGGCGTCGCAGGATCCTGCCCGTCGGTGGGAGCCGACTCGGCAGCGCCATCCGCAGCAGCGGTCAGTGAAACTCTGGCCTCGACCGGAATCGGCTTGTAGGCAAACTGAATCACGAATCGCAAGTAATTCAGCCGTGTCGTGTCGGGTTGCGTGCCCGCCCCGCCGATGACGCTGGGATTGCCAGCGGGGCCCTCGCTATAACTGCTCTCGGGGCCGGATTCCGCTCCTGGATACTCGATCTCCGCTCCTGGGAGCGAGGCCCCCGGAAGTGAACTTTCCCCCGGCATCGGCCCGCCGGGTGTTCCACTGCCCCCTGTGAACAGGTTGGTCCGAGGAGCGGATCTGTCAATCTTGCCCCCATCGGGATCAAAAAAGAACTTACCGGACACGGATTCCACGAGGGTCGCATGCGAGATTCCCAGTCGGCGAACATCTCGCACCGGGAAGCCTTCGATTGGCGGCGTCTGCTGCTGCTGGAGATTCTTTAAAAAGGTGTTCAAGACATACAGGTGTCCCTGCTCGCCGGTATCATTGGGGTTGTGGTGCCAATGCAGGCCACGCACCGTAAACAGATACCCCTCACCGGTCGGGGCTGTGGCCTTTTCGTCCTCCGCCACCATGTCTTTGTTCAACTCGGGCAAGTTGGCATACCAGCCCGCATCCAAATCCGACATCTTCTTAGAACTGATCTCCTCGATGCACATCTGCTTTCGCAACTGAATGTCAACCGGCTCGGCGGCGTCAGTCTCTTCGTCGCGCGGCAGGCAGTCGTTAATCGAGTTGTAGACCTCGAGCCACGCCAGGCCACGCCGATCTTTCACCGAAGCGTCCAACTTGGCATACATTGCCGTATTTGCGGCCTCCTCGGCCTCATAGCTGGTCTTGTAGCCGGAGACCTCGCCTCCGAACGTCGTCGCTTCCGACTCCGCTTTCTTAAAGTCCTCCGTATGCACCTTCATATACGGGAAGGCATTCCCCATCGTCGCCACAGCTGTCCCCAGCAGTAGCGTCGCGGCGGTGGCCACAGCCCACGGCTTCTTGCGGCGGATGACTCGTTCGCGGGTAATCTCGGGCGGCAGCAGGCTGGTTTTCATGGCCGTCTGGCCGACCAGTTGCAGGGCCAATCCGTACGGCACGGCAAAGCTCAGCACGTTGTCGGCAAACAGCGGCGAGTTGATGACTGCATCGCCCGCCAGCGCCTTATAGACATCGGGGCGCTCGACATCGTATTGCAGGTTCTGTTGCAGGAACTTCTGCAAGCCGGCCAGCTTGAAGCCGTTGCCGAGGCCGACGACCTTGCCAATCTTCGCCTGACGGTTGACGCTCGAGAAGAACCCGATCGACCGCTGGATTTCCGACACGAAGTCGTTGAACACCGGTCGCAGGGCCTGAAACACCGCCCGGGGGTCTTCCGACTTGGTCGCGTTGCACTTGAGCAGTTCCGCCTTGGCGAAGCTGAGCTTCATTTCCTTGGTCAAGGCCCGAGTAAAGTGATTGCCGCCGATCGGGACGTTACGGACCCAGATCTTCTTGCCATTCGACACCATCAGCGTCGTGTTATCGCATCCCATATCCAGGATGATCACGAAGTCGTTGTCCCCTTCCGGCACTCCGGGACGATGTCCCATCTCGTCGTAGCAGAGGACGTTGTACAGCGCCAGCGGGGCAATCTGAATCAGTTCCAGCTCGACCTTGTGCTGGACATAGGGCCTCATCGCCTGCGAGAGCGCATCCCGCTTCATCGCGAACAGACCGACCTCCGCATCCAGCAGGAAGCCGCCTTCTTCGATTCCCGTGCCCAGTCGCTGGTAGTCCCAGACCACATCTTCCAAGGCAAATGGAATCTGCTGGCGGGCTTCGTACTGCACAATCTGGTGGACCCGCTTCGCTTCCACGGGCGGCAGCTGAATGAACCGCGTGAGCGAGGTCTGCCCCGGCACCGACATGGCGACCTGTTCGCCCTGCAGATTGTTCCGTGACAGGAAGGTCTTCATCGCATCGTGAATGATCTCTTCCGGGACCGCATCCGGCTGAGTTAGGATCTTCGGATATTGGATGTAATCGAACGCCGCCGCCATCACTTGGCCGGTCGACTCCACGTATTGGAGCTTGACCGCCTTGAGAGCGGATTGCCCGATGTCGATGCCCCACGCAGAGGGATTGGCCATGTTCAATGCTCCAGACCTGACAGTGACGACACCATCAGGCGACGACAGCCGGTGTTTCGAATTGCCGGTGTTGTGAGTGAGAAGTCCGCAGACGGACGATCAGGTCGCGAAGACCCGAATGGGGAACGGAGGAAGAGGTGACTGTTTTCCCCCAAAGTACACTATCGTAGAGATTTGCGTCAGGTCAACTGAAAACCCCTACGACTTGTCGGAATCGGATGATGCGGGAACGCCACACGCACCTGACGGGTTGTGCCGAACCTTCCGATTCTGGTTCGAGTGCCGAATCTCCCGGTCCCATCGCTTGGACCCGGTTGGGCTCGCCTCAGAGAGTTGGATGCACCTCGCCCGTAAAAAGTTCCCGAGCCTCCCCCCGAATCGCGGGGATTTTGAAATGGTGGGGGTCTTGTTCTCTAAAGATCTACCGCCAAACAACTTCCCAGCAATTCCAGGGTCGTGACCCAATTCTGGAAGTGAGGACAACACTGGCGAATGGCGTGCAGGCCAAGATGTTCCGCAGCCAGCGGACCGAGCGTGGTCTTGAGATTCGCGTACTCGGGCAGGTGCTGGATGATGCGTTTCGAGGGAGCAGTCTGAGGTCCGTCGTTAATCAGTTCTGGAGATTCAAACTGGGCCGCGATCCGCCTGAGTTCGTCGACCTGCGTCTGGCGATTCTCCAGCAGCGAGTTCAGGCACTCGATATCGGCAAACAGAAGTGCTTCGAATTCATGCAGCTGCAGATGCGGAATGAATCGCCGGTCGCCGATGTCCTCGGCGAAGGCCGCTTCGAGAAACTCAATTCTCTGTCGTGGATTGTTTCGGAACTTCTCGGAGTCATCGAGTCCAGGGAAGTCGCTCATCACCTTGTAGAGATCCACCATCGTGGTGAAACGCACGTCAGAGGACTTCTCCTGCTTCAGGAACCGCCCGATGTCGTCCTTCATCGGCTGATAGCGAATCGCCCCACCGCGATGGACGCGGACCTTCTTGCGGGTGTGAGCAATCAGCACTGCTCCTTGCAAAAAGACCTCAAATCGGGCGAGATGCGGACGAAGCACTTCGGAAGCGAACGCCTGCTCGGTCTGCCCCTCGACAAACATGTACAGCCGCACCATCAGTGCGGCCCCCCGCCGATGACGTTCTTCTCCCAGATCTCGCCCAGGCTGTACTCTTCGAGCCAGGCGTCCAGCTTCTCGGCCCCCGGTCGATGGAACGTCGACTTGCCGTCGTGGTGTTCGGCGACGATGACATCATCGGGATCGAATTGGTCGAGGAACGTACTGGATTGGGTGCTGATGATGACTTGGACATGTTCCGAGGCGGCGCGGAACAGCGACGCGATCAGGCTCAGGGCGTAGGGATGCAGACCGAGTTCCGGTTCGTCGACGATGATGACGCGCGGCAGTTTCTCGGGCGGTTGTAGTAGAAGTGTGATCAGGCAAATCGCCCGGAGTGTGCCATCCGACAATTGGTAGGCACCGAACGTCATGTCCGAATTCACATGACGCCAGTCCAGGAAGACCTGCATACGATGAGTTCGAGTGAGAACAAAATCGTCAAAGTAGGGGGCAACGAGCCGAACCGTTTCGACGATTATTCTGTAGTGAATTGGATGCTCACGTTGAATCACCAACAAGATTGCAGCCAGATTGCCACCATCGAACAGAAGAGTTTTATTGTCAAGTTCGTATCCGAATTGACGAACACGAGAAGTTGGGGTTGTGTCGTGGAAATGATAAGTCGAATAGCCACGCAGAATATCTCGCATCTCTATCAGCCAAGGATCGTCGCTCTGTGTCAGAATCGACTCTTGGTGCCCTGCACCCATGTTTTCCGATCCTGCCAACGGATGCGATTCCAATCCAGCGCTTTCTTCTGCAAAAAACAATGTATCCCCTGCAGCATACTGAAGTCGCAGTGTATATTTGCGAAAGCCATCCGGTGCTAAGATATCTAACTCCGCGCTCATCTGGGGAGATCGCTTTGGCCCAAAGTGGAGAATCGATTGGGCTCGACCACACGCTGCAATATGTTGCTGCAACTTCCCGCAAATCATCTCATTCAACATCTTGAAGAACGAGATCAGATTACTCTTCCCCGACCCGTTCGCCCCGATCAAGACGTTCAACCGCCCGAACTCGATATCCGCGTTTTGGATCGAGCGGTAGTTTTCCAGATGCAGGCGTTTAAGTTGGGGCAAGAGTTGACTCTCCTCAAGGCCAGACCCGTCGCGATCAGGGATCGCGACGTTGTCGTGGGATAGGCTTCCAGCCTGTCGTGATTGTGGGGAATGACAG
>JANPCU010000344.1:0-6378 GCA_031431195.1 Planctomycetota bacterium
ATTGAGAGTCAGCCTGGCATATGTGGCGGTCAACCGTGCATTGCGGGGACACGGATCCGGGTGCAAGACGTGTACGTGTGGCACGAGTTGCAGGGGCAGACGGCAGACCAAATCGTCTCGCGGTTTCCGCAACTCACGATGGCCGATGTGTACGCAGCTCTGGCGTACTACTGGGACCACCGCGACCAGATCCAGCGAGAGATGCAGGCTGAGTCAGATTTGGTGACCCGCATCCGCCAGCAATCAGTGTCGCCGCTTGAGGAGAAGTTGGCGGATGCAAATGGGTAGGACCATCCGCTTTCACCTCGACGAACACATTGATTCCGCTGTCGCAGAGGGGCTTCGACGGCGGGGAGCCGATGTCAGTACGACAGCAGAGCGGGGACTCATCGGCCAGTCCGATGAGGTCCATTGGCAACTCGTCTACAGCGAACAGCGAGTCCTCGTCACGAATGACTCCGACTTTCTCCAGTTTCACTCACAAGGTCGCCCGCATTGGGGCATCGCGTATTGCCATCAACAGAGCCGCACTATTGGCCAGATGATTCACACACTGGAGCTTGTTTGGGAATTGCTCGAACCAGGTGACATGAAATCTCGTGTCGAGTTTCTGTGATACTGCGACACGAGCTAATCATACGAGCCCTCCCATGAACTGACTCAGCATCGCTAGGTGGTCCCGGCTAAGAACAAGATGCGGGCGGCTTTTTCTCCAGCTCAATGGAGCTTGGGACCGAGAGAAACTCATTTCAGGGTCGATTCCCAATGGTTTGGCAACAGCGGTTTCTGGATGCTCTCGTGGCATTCGATCTTGAGAAGAGCAGGAAAGGGGTCAGGACTTTTTGATTGGCACTCCCGATCCGTTCCGTTCCCTCCGTGAGTGAATGAACCACAATGTCTGACATGCACCAATGACGCAAAGTATGTCTGGTCAACTCAACGAAGGAAGCGGAAACAGACTCAGGAGGAACTAGGACGACAATTTGATTAGACTCCCATCCGTCACATTTCCAATCGGGACAGACACCATGAGCCTCTATGAAATCCTGATCGAAGGGACGGTTCAGCCCGATGGCACGCTGCAATTCGACTCGCAGCCCAGTTTGCCACCGGGTCGGGTGCGGATGGTGATTCACACCGAGGACTGGTGGAGTTACCTGCAGCGCTGCCGCCAGGAACTGGAACTTGCGGGTTCAAACTTTCGGTCCGGCGGCGAGATCGAGTTCGAGATCGAGCAAGTCCGCGGAGAGACCGATCGGGTGGACGGTGTTCGCTGGGAACAGGAATGGCAGCAGCACCATCCGGAGAACCCGTCGTGCTGATTTATTGCGACAGTGTGATCCTGATTCATTTTCTCGATGCCAATGACGCCAGTCATGTTCGTGCGGCCCAACGGCTGGCCGCTCTGCGATCCGCCGGTGACGAAATGGCGGTCAGTGATCTGACTCGATTGGAATGTCGAGTCAAGCCGATTCAACTGGCTGACGGCCTACGTCTGGCGATCTTTGACGGCTTCTTCGCTCTCTCCGATGTCCGTCGAGTTCCCCTGACGACAGCGGTCTTCGACCGAGCCACGGGGTTGCGTGCGCAATTCGCATTCAAAACGGCGGATGCCTTGCATCTCGCCGCTGCCATAGAAGCAGGCTGCGGCTTGTTTCTGACTGCCGACACCAAGTTGGCTCGCTGCACAGCCATTCCCGTCGAGGTCTTGTCATGAACTCACTCCTCATCTTCCGCATCGCGTGGCGGGCGCTCGCCAAGAACAAAATGCGGGCAGGTCTCACCGTCCTCGGCGTCGTGATTGGTATTGCCGCTGTCACGACGATGGTGTCGCTGGGGCAGAGTGCGGGGGCGTTGGTGCAGAGTCAGTTCGAGGGGTTGGGGACCAATGTGATTCTGGTGTTCCCGGAGACGCGGCAGCGGCAAGGGGTGTCGAGCAACTCGGTCAAGCTGAATGCCCGCGACGCGGTGGCGATGGGACTGGAATGCCCGTCGATCCTCGCGGCCTCCCCGATCGTGGGAGCGGGGGGGCAAGTCATCTATGGCAGCGCGAATGCCAGTCCCAACGAAATGCTGGGCGTCGGCGAGGACTATCTGATCGTTCGCAACTGGGGAGTCCGCAATGGGGAGTTCTTCACCGACCGGGATGTCGCCAGCGCGAACAAAGTCTGCGTCATCGGACATACACTGGTGACCAAGCTGTTTCAGACGGAAGACCCGATCGGCAGCACGATCCGCGTGAAGAACATCCCGTTTCGCGTGGTCGGTGTCCTGGAAAAGAAGGGGGCCAACATGGTGGGACACGACCAGGACAACATTCTGCTGATGCCGTATACCACGGTCCGCAAGCGGCTCCAAGGATCGGAATTTGACAACGTGCATGCGATCATGGCCTCCGCCCGAACGATGGCCTTGATGGCTCAAGCCCAGGCCGAAACCGATCAGCTGCTCTTAGAGCGGCACCGGATTCAGGCGGGAGAGCCTCGCGATTACAAGGTCGCTAACACGACGGAAATCGCCAACGTGCTGGGGATGATTACGGGGACGCTGACGCTGATGCTGTCGAGTATCGCCGGGATTTCGCTGGTGGTCGGCGGGGTCGGGATCATGAACATCATGCTCGTTTCGGTGACTGAACGGACGCGAGAGATCGGCATCCGCATGGCGGTCGGAGCGACACCGGGGGATATCCTCAAGCAGTTCCTGGTCGAGGCGGTGATGCTCTCCTGCGTCGGCGGGATGATCGGATTTGCCCTCGGAGTGGCCGCCTCGATCGGGATGGTAACGCTGATCAATACGTTCACTTCGGGCACCAAGTGGACCCACCAAGTCTCCCTGTCCGCAGCCGTCGTGGCCTTCTTGTTCGCAGCTGCGGTGGGGGTGTTTTTCGGGTTCTATCCCGCGCGACGGGCGAGCCAGTTAGACCCGATTGACGCGCTGCGGTATGAGTAGGGGAGACCGTATGTCATCCGTATTAATCATTCGATCGAAAGCGTGAGTTGCTCGTAATCGACAACCAGCCGATGCCCCAACAATAATCCTACACCGAGCAAGGGGATCCGCCCCTGGCTCGCGATGACTTCAATGACACGAGAATCCCCGAACCACTCGACCTCACAAGAGTAGGTCACCAGTTCGCTCAGCGAACCATCCGCCAATGCAGCTTCAACCATTGCGGATTGCAAGAGCCCCAACTGATCAACGAGTGTTTCGGGGAGTACCAAATCACCGGTGAAACCAGTAGCGACCCAGACCTCCATTTCTTGAGAGGCCAAACTCGGTGTCGCACGAAGCGAAAGATGGAACAGGGCTCGACCATACTCGTCAATGCGACCGTAAATCATGGCCTTGCCCCAGATGGATGGCAGACTCAGTCCCCACACGCATGGCAAATGGAAGCCGCGCAGGATGCGTTTGCCGAGCCGCTTGAATGGCGGCGCTCAGCGTCTTCCCGAGAAAGTATTCCCCCGACACCGGTTCGATCGCAATAAATTCACCGTCATGTGCAGGCTCTAACTCTGGCTTCAATCGCGTGGCGTAGAGATGCTTGGCGGCTTGAATGAGTTCACTTTGAGATGAACTGACCATGGTCGAGCTCTTTGGCTGAATGACGAAGTGCATCGCTGGATACCCAGAATTTATCTATTCCAGAGTCGGGCAGCCATCCGAACTTCACTTATGTCCGGAATCTGAATGGCCCCCAGTGTCGATCAACCATCAACCACTTCCTCACCGCCCCCGCGAGATCAACCACTTCAGCAACTTCCTGGTCCAGGGCTTCAGCCGGGTCTTGTTGTACTGGTCGCCGATTTTTCGCAGGGCGTCGGCCTGGGTGGGATAGGGGTGGATCGTGGCGGCGAAGCCTTTGAGGCCGATGCCATTTCGCATGGCCAGGGTCACTTCGGAGATCATTTCCCCGGCGTGGGCTGCGACGATCGTGGCTCCGACAATGTGATCGGTGCCCTGCCGCACATGGACCTTGACGAACCCTTCGGTTTCGCCGTCGAGGATCGCTCGGTCGACGGTGTCGAGCGGCTGGGTGAAGGTATCGATGGCGATCCCCTGCTCTTCCGCATCGCTCGGCAGCAGCCCGACATGAGCGACCTCGGGTGCTGTATACGTACACCACGGGATAATGAGGCGGCTGGCCTTCGCCCGGCCCCAGAAGAGTGCGTTCTGGATCACGATCCGCGCCATGAAGTCCGCTGCGTGGGTGAACTTAAATTTCGAGCAGATGTCACCGGCGGCATAGATGCGGCGATTGGTCGTTCGCAAGCGATCGTCGACGGTGACGCCGTGTTGGTCGTAGGCCACGCCCGCCGCTTCGAGGTCGAGTCCCTCGATGTTGGGGGCGCGGCCGGTGGCGACGAGGACGGCATCGAACGATCGATGTTCCCCCTGTCCGGTGGGACCAGCCGCTTGGGGCGCAGGCCCACCGATCGGGCCAACGTCGCGCGTGGTGGGCCTGCGGTCCAGAGCGACCTTGTCCCACCCTACGGTCGAGCGGGAAACAATGGTCGTCTCCTTACCGGTCCGTTGCACCGACTCCACGCGGGTGTTCGCGAGGATCACGATGCCGTCCCGCTGGAAGGCCGTCTTGAGGATCGCCGCAGCCTCGGGATCGTCGTTTGACAGGAGACGATCCGACTGCTGATAGATGGTCACGCGCGACCCCAGTCGGGCGAAGCACTGGGCCATCTCGCAGCCAATCGGTCCGCCGCCGATGACAGCGAGTCGCTGCGGGAGGTCCGTCAGATTGAACAGCGTCTCGTTCGTGAGGACGCCGGACTCGGTGAGCCCCGGGATCGGCGGCAGCGCCGCTCTGGCTCCGGTACAGATCGCGGCCTTCTTGAACTGCAACTTTAGACCAGCCACGTCAATCGCTGCCCCGCTATCGACGAACCTTGCCGGGCCGAAAAAGACATCGACGCCGAGCGAACGGAACCGCTCTGCCGAGTCATGAACGCTGATTCCGGCCCGCAGGCGACGCATCCGTTCCATCACTTGCGGGAAGTCGACCGAGACCGCGTGGTCTCCGCCGTCGTCGCTTGGCACCCCAGGTCCGGGCGGGACGGACGAGGACGTCCGTCCTACGACGGAGATGCCGAACTCCCCGGCTCCGCGCACAGCCGCCGCTACGCGCGAGGACCGAATGATCGCCTTCGACGGCACGCACCCGAAGTTGAGGCAATCCCCCCCCATCAGATGCCGCTCCACCAACGCCACCTTCGCCCCCAGACCCGCCGCCCCCGCAGCTGTGACGAGCCCAGCAGTGCCCGCTCCGATGACCACGAGGTCGTACCGCCCACTCGGAACAGGATTGACCCAATAGGGCGGGTGAACGCGATCGGTGAGTTCGCGGTTGAATTGGTCAGGTGGGATGAGTAGAGCCATGCCAGGAGTTTTACACCCGCGTGGCGAGAGTGAACAAGGAAACAACCTGGGGGGCGGGTTCTGGAGGCTTTGCACATGGCCTCGACCACGCCGCTACAGCACGGGGACAAACGGATTGATCACAGTCACTGTGTCGTACTTGACGCCATCAGACAGGTCTTCGGAATAGAGAGTGGTCGCGCCCGCTTCGATGCAGGCGGCAAGCAGCAGACTGTCCCAATTCGACAAGCTATGGCGCGAGCACAATCCCAAGGCGAGGTCGATGACTGGTGCGGTCGGTGGAATGATCGGCAGCATGGACTCGACCTGCTGCCAATAGCTCGTCAATTGACTGCGACTGATCCTGCCTCGCGATTCCCAACGACGCAAACAGGCCAGGAACTCCACGGCGGACTGCCACAGCAGAACCGTGTCCGACTCCTCAGTTGCCAGACGATCCAGCAGGGCGCTGGCTTGCGACTGCTTGGCGGGTTCATCGGCATCCACCAAGTAGATCAGCACATTGGTGTCAATGGCGTTCATGCCACTCGTCTCGGGTGAACCGCAGGCCACCGGAATGAATCGGGTGTTCATCGCACAGTTGCCGGAGCGCAGCCAGACCCCGGCGAAGCGTGCCGTGTGAGGGGTGTGTGGATTCCACCGTCACGCGCACATGCTCCCGTTCCGCAAAGGGGAGTGGCTTGTCCAGCCTCAGCATTCCGTTTTCGTAGACCGCTTCGGCGGTGATGGGCATGGTCTGAACTCCTTCATGAGAATTCCTGGGATGAAATGATCACGCGTCCAGTTCGAGATGCACGCGATTATCATCTTAGGCCTCGAAATCCCCGCACGCCAACCCGACTGAGAGGCTATCCGAAAAGCCAAAAATCCCTCAAACCGCACTGACGACTGGAGCTGCCGGGGTGTGGCGATACTTGAAGGGGGCGAATTGCCGGGCCGGGGCGAGGCGGTTCAGCATCAGGTGGACGGCGCTCCATTGGATGC
>JANPCU010000345.1:0-9263 GCA_031431195.1 Planctomycetota bacterium
GGCTTGGCGGATGACCCCGACCGGGGTGGACGTGGAGCTGGAGGTGAGGCTCTCTCGCAGTGGCCCGAGCAGCGGCAGGCAGGTGACGCATCCCCGCGCCGGGGCCATCCGCCAAGCCTCCTGACCCCGCCACCCGCCGTCATCAAAGCCTTCGCCCCCGGCTCGAGAACAGCGGCCAAGAGTTCAAGGTCGTCATCACCGCCTGCAAGCGCAAACTCCTCACCATCGCCAACGCCCTCGTCAAATCCAACACCCCCTGGACCAACACACTCGCCCTGGCCACCCCCTGATCTCCACCATCCCCAGAGGACCATCCGCTGACCTCTGGGACACCGGAGCCATCCCTCCCAAAATCCATCCCCACCACACTCAACAACCCACCCGACCCAGAAATCCCCTGATAAAACACCCCGCCAGAGACTTGAAATCTAACACAGTCGCTCCGTGGTGAACCTCGAGCGACTTTTCTGATGGACACCCGAGATTCCGCAGGAGACGCGGATCGTGTGTGCCAGCCTGGACGGGTCGAATGTGCGGACGTACGACGGACGTCTTGAATTTGGCCCGCGTGAAGTATTTGCCGGACCAGTTGATCTGGCAGCAAACTCAGAGCTGGCCGCAAGAAACTCAAAAAACTCTGGAGAGAAGACACTCCGTGCGGGAGCCGACGGCCTGACATCGACGGGATGAGGCCCGGAGCTCGCCCACCTCATCCCGACTGGTCCGAGGCCGAGGATTCGGACTCAGATTTCGCAGATCGACACAGATTCAGAGGGGCGGATCGCGAGAGGTCGCCGCCGCAGCCGGTTTCCAATCTGTGAAAATCTGTGCGATCTGATTACGAATCCTTGGTTCTGCGGCAGTGGATCACACTCGGCGTGCGGCGGGGAGTCTGGCACACTCCGGAAAGGCTGTCGGGTTCGGCGCGGAGTGTCAGAAAGAATGCTCTTTTCTGGCGTTTGAGCTTCTTGGGGCCACTGATCCTTCCGAATCTCCCAAACGATTACCTACCGTTTGAGCAACAACAAACGCAGATTCGCGTGGACGCCTCCGCGGAGGCGTAACCATCCGAATCGTACCCGTCGGCCTGACTGCTGACCGCATATCGCCCACTTTTCCTCACCCGGTTGCATCTGCCAACAAACTCCGGACAATGCAGGTCCTAGTTTCGAGGCGAGGTGAGCAGTGTCAGTTCCTAAAGTGGTGATCGTCGGGCGTCCGAATGTGGGCAAAAGCTCGATCCTGAACTGGCAGGCGGGTCGGCTCGTCTCCGTGGTTGACCCGACGGCTGGGGTGACGCGCGACCGCGTGGGCCACTTGATGTTCGTCGGCGACCGCTATTTCGAGATGGTCGACACCGGCGGAATCGGGATTGTCGACTCAGACGACCTGTCCGAGGACATCGAACGCCAGATTCAAGTCGCCATCGATCAGGCGACGATCATCTTGTTCGTCGTCGATGGGATCACCGGGGTGACTCCGCTCGACCGCGTCGTCTCGGAACGCCTGCGGAAGGTCAACAAGCCGAAGTTGATCGTCATCAACAAGTGCGACTCGACCAAGACGGATGCCGAGATTCACGAGTTCCACGGCCTCGCCGAAGCTGAACTCCTGCAAACCAGCGTCAAGGCCAATCGCGGACGCGATGCCTTGATGGAGACAATCATCGACCTCCTGCCGCCCGCAGCTGAGGGCGAGAACGCCGAGGGGCAGACCTTGGCCGAAGAGCCGGAACTCAAGATGGCGATCGTCGGTCGCCGGAATGTCGGTAAGAGTACGTTCATCAATGCCTTGGCCGAGACCGAGCGGATGATCGTCAGCGAGATCGCGGGCACTACCCGCGACAGCGTCGACGTGCGGTTCGAACTCGATGGCAAGTCGTTCGTGGCCATCGACACGCCGGGGGTCCGCAAGCGCAAGAGCCTGGCCAATGACATCGAGTTCTACGGCCTCGTCCGTGCTCAAAAGAGCATCCGCCGGGCCGATGTCGTGCTGTTCGTATTTGATGCGACCCAGACCATCTCGCAGGTCGACAAGAAGTTGATGGAGGAGATCCAGGACAACTCCAAGCCCTGCATCTTCGTCGTCAATAAGTGGGATCTCGGCCTCGAACTCGGCCAGACCACCGAAAAGTGGGGCAAGTATTTCGAAGACAGCTTCAAGAGCATGCGGCACGTTCCCGTGGCCTTCATCACCGCCAAAGACTCCCACAACATCAAGCAGCTGATTAACCTGGCTCAGACGATCTTCAAGCAGGCCCGCGAGCGCGTCTCAACCGGCCTGCTCAACCGAGTGCTGCAAGACGCCCTCAAAGCCAACCCGCCGCACATCGCCAAGAACCGCACTCCCAAGGTGTTCTTCGCCACCCAGGTCACGACCGAACCGCCGACGATCGTGGTCAAGGTCAACGACGTGGAACTCTTCAGCCCCGCCTGGGAGCGCTATCTGCTTGGCCGGTTCCGGGAAGACCTCCCCTTTAAGGAAGTCCCGATCCGGCTCTACCTGCGCGGGAAAGCCAAGGGCGATCCCGACGAAGAGTAGTGGACTGCGAGCGGGGCGGCGTCAGCCCGATGTCACTGACTTTAGCAACCCGACGCGTCAGCGAGGGGGAGCGAAAGCGACGCTTCCCTGTACGCAAAGACCTCCGAAGTCTTCTGAGACTTTGGAGGTCTTGTGGGTTAGATTCTATGGGGCATTCGTCCAGGCGACGACCTCAGTATTGAGCTGTTGCTAGCCGATGAGGGGGCAGCAGGGATTTGCAAGCCCCCATTCAGACGGTGCTCCAGTGGCTGCTGGCCTTCTCAGACCGCCGATTCACGGGAAGCGACCACCACGCTGGGCAGCGCACGAATTTGACCGGCGAACAGGCCGGGCACCTTCGGAGCTGCACTCGGGCGAGCCCCCGGCAGCGAAGCATCCTTCTTGAGCTTCCAGGTCAGGCCAGTGAATTCCCAGAGGGAGTACCCCATCGGAATGCTGCGGCTATTGCAGCAACTCAAACCCATTTGAATGTCAAAGGCATCGCCGTTCATCAGAAGTCCTCACTATAGTTACGGGGTTCCATGAGTTCTAAAACTAGCAAGTCGCCTGTAGCGATGCAACATCGGTGACTCCTGATGACATACGAGTTGCGAGCCCCGAGCAGTCTGTACGACTCACGTCACACATTTGCGCACACTGCGCAAATGTCCTTTGGTCTGGGGACCTCTGTACCCCGATGCACAGCCCAGGGTCGCTACGCAGGAACGCACCCTGGGAAACACGACTCAGGAAAGCCCAACCCTGAAGGGGTTGTTCACCCTTTCACCCGGTGTCTAACCCCTTCAGGGTTCGTTCCCCGCGAGTGATCACAGCCCAGGGTGCGCGACCTGCGGTCGCGACCCTGGGCTGTGATGTGTCAACCCCTTCGGGGTGCAGAGGCCGCCTCGATGGTCAGTAGTTTCTGACTGACCGCTGACTGGTAACCGCTTTCCCCTTTTGGTTGCGGCTGTGCCTCGCTGGGAGCTCCCCCAATTCAAGGCGCTCCCGTGTGTTCCACGGTACGTGCGATACGGAACCCCAGTGAGTTAAACTCCGTATTCGTGGGAGTGTGCTCATCGATCAGAATCTCAGTGTATTGCGACTCGGCCCGACTCGCTCCCCCGAGAACATATCGTTTACCGACTTCCGCTGGCCCGTCAGCTGCCCATTCCCTGGCATTTCCAAGTGTGTCAAACAATCCAAAGTCATTGGGCAGCAGGCGACCCACCGGACGTGAAACTGCGGACAGCATGCCATTAGGATTCGGAACACTCGAATTCTCGTAGGTCCATTCCCGCTTCAAGAACAGAACTGGATCTGATCCAAAATACCAGCGGGTCTTAGCCCCCGCGCGACAGGCAAATTCCCACTCACGACTGGTACACACTCGATAGCCCTGGTGTTGATAGTAGGACGTGTCGTCATCTGGTCCCCAGCCGAGCAGACGCTGGTCTCTCTCCTCGGGAGACTCTTGTGGAGTACCTGGTGGGCAGCAGAATTGGTCGCTGGACAAGCCATGCTTGGCAGACAGCCAGTCACAGTACAGCAGGGCCTCGGGCCATTTCACCACATTGATCGGGCAATCGTCGGTGGGGGCCGTTTCTCGTGAAAACCACTTGTAGCTGTTGAATGCCTGGTACTGCTGGACGGTGACTTCCGTGGCACAGATCTCGAACACCCGCCCAATCCCCGGCTCCAGGGTTCCATCCAAACGGATCATGACGTGCCCTTCCGGAGTCCGTCGCCACTGAAAGCCCGGCTTTGCGGCCACCCCCTCGCTCGTGATCAGGGCGGTGTTCTTCGGCATCTGGCAGTGCCCCATCAACCAGTCGGCGGCGGAGTGAACGCCCGAGTCCGTGTGGGTCTCGTAGAGGATTCGCACCTGTTGCCGCGTTGCTTCTCGCAGATTGTCCTTCACATCCGGATATTGCCCCAGGGCCAGCAGCAGGCCGCTCAGGAGGCCCGGATCGGCTTTCTCCGCCAGTGCCGCTTCTTCCGAAAGTCGGTCCTCAAGGACGGACTGTTTCACTCCCAGTACGGCCATGCGGTCAATCAGCTGGGCCCGTAATCCCGGCTGAGGACTGCGCCGGAGCAGCTTCCAGGTGTCTTCACGAGGGGAGATGGACAACAGGATTGCTCCAGCGGCGGAGAGCTGGCGTTCCCAGCGTATTTCTGCATCGACAGAACTCGTGTCACGCTCTGCCTGCAGCGCCTCGCGGAGCCATTCCGGGGAGATCGTCTGGATGGCCGGTCGCAGGTCGTCCCATTGCGAGGGAGAACTCTGGATCAACATCGCGGTCAGCGCCCGGTCATCCTGTTCGTGAAACGCCTTCAGAAAGGAAACCATCGAGCGGGTTCGGGCGTCGACCTCCGACACTCCCAGTGCCTGCAAGAGCGAAGGCGTCAACTGAGCCGCCACGGGCCGCATGCCCTCGACGAGAGAGCGGTAGTCATCAGGATTCCGCAGCGCCCAGCGAACGGTTTCTTCACTGAGGAACTGGGAGATGTCAGCGGTCCAGCGTTTCGAGTCCGACTTCGCTGTCGGCGGGTTGAGCTTGGCCAGGAGCAGTGCCGCTCGGTAGGATCGCTGCTGCTCTTCCACGGGAGCCCTATCGACTGCTCCCGTGGTGATTGCCTTCCAGCATTCGTCGGTACACTGCTTCCGATAAGGGTACAGTGCCTCGCGGGTTACCAGCAATGACCGAGCATCACCTGCACTCAATGCCAGCTGCAGCAACGGTTCGACGGTTGTCGCATCCCACCTCACCAAAGCCAATCGCAAGTTCAACTCTTCCGGCACGCCCGGCTTGATTGTTTGAAGAGCGTTTCTCAACGTACCTTCCACGAATAGCCGATGTGGTTGTAACTGCTCAATAATCGCGGGAGCAGTCGCCACACTGGTCGTGTGCAGTTGATCCAACAAAGCGTGTCCCCGACTCCAGCTGCGGAAACTCTGCACGCCGAAGACGCTCAGTGCCAAGAACAACATTCCCAAGACCGTTTGCAGCCCGAGTTGCTGATTGGCCGCCCGGAGCATGCGTTGCTCGGGATCACTGAGGCTGGCCAGCCGCAGCACACACCGGTATTGAATCCAGTCTCGCCACAAAGGCAGATTGCGGCGAATCGGTTGCTTCATCCACGTCGCGGTTTGCTCGGTCAGCATGAGACGACAGCGGCCCACGTAGGTCTTGCGCTGCTCCGAATAGAGCCACTCACGAATGGAAGGAACCAGAAAGTCATGGGACAATTGATAGTGCAATTCCGTATTGCGATTCTCGCCACTGGTCCGCGAATGGTCCAGCACATCGACCGGGCTAATCAGTTTGAGCTGGCCTTCGAGGATGGCCATCAGGCTCTCGAACCGCTTCGTATCGTCTCCGTACCCGGAGAGGTCCTGCAACTCTTTCAGCGTCCGGTGGCGGGTCTTAATCTGCGTCCCGACTTCGGGGAGCAGCCCCT
The DNA here is from genome assembly GCA_031431195.1 of Planctomycetota bacterium. Classification (GTDB taxonomy): domain Bacteria; phylum Planctomycetota; class Planctomycetia; order Planctomycetales; family Planctomycetaceae; genus TH-plancto1. The sequence continues at coordinate 5,980 of JANPCU010000345.1, forward strand.
CGAGCACATGCCGGACGGCGTCCTCATGGATGCGGTGCCCCATCGGAGCATGGGCTGCCGAAAATGATTCGCGGAGGAACTGGACACCGACGCCGACGGCACCGCCCAGCTGGGACAGCGTGTCGGGCACCCAGTCGCGAGCCTTCACCATTTCGGCAAACAGCGACAGGTGCACGGGAAAGACCTTGCCGTCCTTCGCCAAGTATTCCACCGCCAGATCGATGAATCGCTGAGTCATCAGGGTGGGTGGCCCCTCGGGGATGCGATCAAACGCTCGTCCCAACCGAGTCAGGACGCTCTTGGCATGGGGCAGGTCGAACAGGTCGACCAGCCGCACGTTCTGACCCACGACCAGCGGTGTCTCCACGGCCTCCATAAACCGATTGAGAGCCAGCCAGAAGTCATCCCGGACCAAGACGATGCACTGCACTCGCTGGCCATCACACTGCCGTAGCGCGCGGATCAGCTCGGGCTGCTCCCGCTCGTGAACCGTGTGCAGCCACTGCTCAAACTGGTCGATCACAATCAACAGCTTCTTCCCAGCGGGAAGTCCCTGCCCACGCCGGATCGCCGTGAGCTTGTCCGTCAGTGACAGTTCAGTCGCCAAGACTGGGAAGCGGCTGTCGAGCGCAGCTGCGAGTTGTGTCTCAGTGCGATCGATTGTGGCCTCGATCATCAGCGTGGAGACCACCGCCTTGTCGAGTAGTGGAACCAGTCCTGCCTTAATTAATGACGATTTCCCGCAGCCCGATGGCCCGGCAATGACTCCGATCCGATGCAGCTCAGGCTGTGCTTCGGGATGCTCGACCCAGCGTTGCCAGTGACTCAAGCTCTCGGGAAGCCCGTCTCGGTCAAACGGACCCGGCAGCAGTTGAAGGAAGAAGTAGGCATCGTGGCGATCATAGGATCGGAGCCCACGCGGAATGAATTGACCCGGTGAGACGGGTGATCCCGTTTCGGAAGTTTGAGATCGAGCGGGCCGCCCCCCCGCCAGGGACTCATACTTGGCGGGCGGAGACTGAAATTGCCTCAAATCATCGGCCAAGTCCTGACCACATGGATAGCGATCGCTGGCCCGTTTTGAAAGCAGCTTCAGACAGATGCGATTGAGTTCAGCTGGGATCGTGGGATCGTGGACAACGAGAGGAACCGGTTCCTGAGTGATCAGCTTCTGTTTGGTATCCTCGTAACCATGCCCGTGGACGGGGCGCGTGCCGGTCAGCATTTCGTACATGGCGACACCGAGGCTATACAAGTCGGTCCGGAAATCGATGCGATGTCCCTCGCCACCCGCTTGTTCCGGACTCATATAGTTGGGCGTCCCCGCCCCCGCTCGATGTTTCGTCGCCTCGGCCTCATGCATGGCCAGACCAAAGTCTGCGACGTAGATCCGGTTTTCTCGATCCAATAGTAAGTTGCTGGGCTTGATGTCTCTGTGGATGAGTTTGTGACGGTGTATGTAGTGCAGCGTCTCGGCGACAGAGATCAATAACGTCACACAACTCTCGAGGGACAGTCGATCACTGGCAATGACCTGAGCGAGATTCCGCCCGTCGATGAGCTTGGAGACCACAAAGCAGCGATTGTCCGGCAGAACGCCAAAGTCATACACCGGAACAACTCCCGGATGATCGAGTCGAGCTACGGTCTGCGCTTCGGCCAAGTAGAGCCGTCTCTCGGATTCTGTCTGGACTCGGTGCGGATGTGGCACCTTAATGGCGACGGCCCGTTGTAGTTGATCATCCCGCCCTCGGTAGACAACCCCGAAGCCACCGTTTCCCAGGTAGCCTTCCACGGCATATCGTCCCAGATGAGTGGGGCAGGCAGGTTCCGCGTAGAGTTGAGTTTGACTGGGGTCCGCCGACAAGACGGTCCCCTCCACCGAGGGCGAACTCCCCTCATCAGGCAACAGCATTGAATTTGTGTGCGAGGAATCGTCCGGCACTTCCTTCCGTGGCTCACTCAACGTTCGTGTCCTCCCAAGGTCGTGTCACGCATTCTGTCAGCTGAGTCCAGCGCCGTCGATCTTGAGTTTCGAACGGATCGGGAAACGCAGCGTGTCCTTTGATCCGCGATTCGGCGAGCTGGCTGGCCTCACTCCTCTTTCGGCCACTCGGCGCCGTCTTCGATCCACTTCTTGAGCAGCTCGATTTGCTCTTCAGTCAACCGGTCTCCCTGGGGTGGCATCACCTGCTCGGCGTCATCACTTTGGACGTTCCTCAGCAGCAGACCGCTCGTGTTGTCTCCTGGAACGATGGCCGGACCAGTTTCACCACCCGCGAGCGCCTCCTGCCGCTTGTCGAGTCTCAGCCCCGACTCCTGCTTGTCGGGTCCGTGGCACTTGTAGCACCGCTCCTGAAAGAGCGGACGAATCCGCTTGTTGAAATCGATTTTGTCCGCTGCCCACAGACCACATTCTGAGGTGGTCAGCAGTACGATCCAGAAAGCTGCGCAGGAGGTCGGTTTCGTCCAATCATTCATCGCGAATATTCCTCTCGCCCCGGGCGCTGCTCGACCCTCGCTGCACCCTGTTCTACCAGCCAGCGGACCGGTTCTCCACTCTCCCCTTCCGGATCTCCCTGAATGTTGTGGAACGCCATGAACAGGTTCCCGCGCTGCGTGCGGTTCAGCAGGGCTCCGCTGGGCTGAGGAAAAGTCGGTCTGGACCTCCTGTTTGCGGTCCGACGGATTGGATCGGTTTTGTTCCGCAGGAGAGTTTGTGTGAGGCTTCAGGGGCCTGAAAGGCTTAAAACTGTGAACCCGAGTTCGAGAGCAGGAAACCGCGTTCTTCGGTGTTTTGAGTGGCCAAACGAGGGGAAGGGAAGACGCGAATGCCAACGGATGGCGTACGTTCATCGTCTTCGCGAATCTCGGCTTCTCCAAACATTCCCATGTATCGGACTTGTGGACATCTTCTTCGCCAGTCCTCTCATGTGATTGCCGCCATCCCGAACTCAGTGCCCTAGGCCTGCCACAGCCTCCATGTCCGATGCACACCCCCTCAGTACTCGGCGGGAGCCTCGCAGTGCTGTGAACATGCTGGGGTTGAGTCGCCAGAGGCCAGGCCCGTTTCCCACGCTCCGTCTCAGCCAGTGAGCGGCCCGGCGCTCGCCGCCGGTTCCCCTGACCTCACTCCCGACAGGACGAGTGTTCCTCGACGAACCACGCGGAGGAACACTCGTCCTGTCGGGAGTGAGGTCAGGGGAACCGGCGGCGAGCGCCGGGCCGCTCACTGGCTGAGACGGAGCGTGGGAAACGGGCCTGGCCTCTGGCGACTCAACCCC
>JANPCU010000346.1:0-6598 GCA_031431195.1 Planctomycetota bacterium
CCCACCACGTATGGCGAGTCCTTGGAAATGGTGGGCCTGCGCCCAGAGCGGCTGGTCCCACCCTACGGTCTACGGAGCAGGCTTCAGCGACTCTTCAAGTACCGGCAACAGCTTTGCGTTCCACATCGCGTATCCCTCCGGGTTCAGGTGCAGCATATCGGGCTTGAAGTATTTCGGCTGCGGTTGTCCCTGGTCATCGAGCAGTATGGTCGCCAGATCGACGAACGCCAGCTGTGGATCGCGGGCACAGCGGGCTTTGAGCAGGGCATTGGTGGCCTCCTGGTCGAGCCTGAGCTTGGCTCGCGAGGGGCTGTACTTGATGGTCAGGCAGATGAGCTTCGCTTGCGGCAGGGCCGCCCGATGCTTGGTGATGAGGGTCTCGAAGTCGGCCAGAATTTGGCAGGCTGTCCGACCACTGGCGAGGTCGTTGTCTCCCTCGTACAGCACCACGGCGCGCGGCTGGTGGTGAGGCACAACACGCTCATAGAACTGAGCCGCTGCGGCCATGTCCGATCCGCCGAAGCCCCGATTGACGGTTTGCAGTTTCGAAAACGAAGTCGGGAGATTCCAGAGCCGCGCACTCGAACTGCCGTAGAATACCACTCCGCCGGGCACCGGGGGGGCGGCCTTGTCGGCGGCCTCGAACTTCTGAATCTCAGCCTCCCATTTGGATAGAGCTGTCGGCTTCTCCTCTGCCAAGAGTGGGGGCTGACCCAGTGCTGTGCCCAACCAGCAGGCAAGCATCACGATCAAGACGCGATAGTCAGTCATTGCAGGTTCCTGATGGAAATAGTGTTGCGGGTCTTGATCCTATCGACATGCTCTCCGTAGCAGAAGTCGTCAGACTTTTGGCCGCCGATTCGAAGGTCAGCGGAATTCTGACGAATTCCGCACGCTACCGCCGTGGATTAGCGTCTCGTTATAATAGTTGAATCGACCAGCCAGCGGGTGAGGGATGCCTTCATGCGGCGGCGGGTTTCGAACCAACTCCACAGTGAACCCGGCCTCCATGCTCAACAAATACTCTTCGCAAATCACCCAACCGAAGTCCCAGGGCGCGTCGCAGGCGATGCTGTATGCCACCGGCATGAGCGAAGCCGACATGAACAAGGCTCAAGTCGGAATCGCCAGCGTCTGGTACGAGGGGAACCCCTGCAACATGCACCTGCTCGACCTGTCCGTCAAGGTCAAGGAAGGGGTCACAGCTGCGGGGCTGGTGGGGCTGCGATTCAACACGATTGGAGTAAGCGACGGGATCTCGATGGGGACTGACGGGATGTCGTACTCGTTGCAGTCGCGCGAAATCATCGCCGACAGCATCGAGACCGTGATGGGAGCCCAGTGGTATGACGGGGTCATTACGATTCCCGGCTGCGACAAGAACATGCCGGGCTGCCTGATGGCGATGGGTCGGATCAATCGCCCGTCCCTGATGGTCTACGGCGGGACGATCAAGCCGGGCTGCGGGACCAACGGCGAGAAGCTCGACATCGTGTCGGCCTTCCAGTCGTATGGCGAGTACATCGGCGGCAAGATCAGCGAGGACATTCGCAAGAACGTCGTGCAAAAGTCGTGCCCCGGAGCGGGAGCCTGCGGCGGGATGTACACAGCCAACACGATGGCCAGTGCGATCGAAGCGATGGGGATGAGCCTGCCCTATAGCTCCTCGATCCCCGCTGAAGATGGCGGCAAGTACCAGGAGTGCTTGGCTGCGGGAGCGGCACTGAAGGTCTTGCTGGAGCGGGACATCAAGCCGCGCGACATCATGACGCGGGCGGCGTTTGAGAACGCGATGGTCCTGATCATGGTGGTCGGCGGGTCAACGAATGCGGTGCTGCACCTGATCGCGATGGCCCGCGCCGTGAATGTCGACCTGACAATCGATGACTTCCAGAAGGTCAGCGATCGGATTCCGTTTTTGGCCGACCTCAAGCCGAGCGGTAAGTACGTCCAGGAAGATCTGCACAAGGTCGGCGGCACACCGGGCGTGCTGAAGTACCTGTTGGAGAAGGGCCTCATCGATGGCAGTTGCCTGACTGTCACCGGGAAAACGCTGGCCGAGAACCTGGCCTCGCTGCCCGGGCTGACACCCGGACAGGACGTGGTCCATCCGATCGAGAAGCCGATCAAGGCGACCGGTCACATCCGCATTATGCGCGGGAACTTCAGTCCCGACGGAGCTGTGGCGAAAATCACCGGCAAGGAAGGGCTCGTCTTCAAAGGCCCGGCTCTGTGTTACGACAGCGAAGAAGAGATGCTCCACGGCTTGGAACGTAAAGAGATCACCGGCGGCGAGGTGATCGTCATCCGCTTTGAAGGCCCCAAGGGCGGACCCGGCATGCCCGAGATGCTGACTCCGACCTCAGCCATCATGGGAGCGGGACTCGGCGACAAGGTGGCCCTCATCACCGATGGCCGGTTCTCCGGCGGCTCGCACGGCTTCATCGTCGGTCACGTCACTCCCGAAGCCCAGGACGGCGGCCCGATTGCCCTCGCGAAGAACGGCGACATCATCACCATCGACGCGGAGAAGAACCGCATCGACATTGCCGTCAGCGACGTGGAACTCGCCAACCGCCGAGCCGCGTGGAAGGCCCCCGCCTTCAAGAACACGCGCGGCACGCTCTACAAGTACATCAAGAACGTCAAGACCGCCAGCGAAGGGTGCGTGACGGACGAGTGAGACGGGTAGGTCATCCGCACCCCGTACACCTACGTCCGGGCGTGTCGTTCGGAGGGAAAAAAGGAACAGATTCAGTGCGGGTAAGTCAGGTTTCATCTGATCGTTCAGGCACAGCCTGTTATACCGGGACTCAGTGGCTGACGTGTCAAATCGTTTGGTTTTCTGGGGAGCGAATTCATGCGAACGAGGATGTGCTGTGTCGCTGTGCTGGTAGTCATCGGGTGGGCATTCCCGTCTTGGGCGGATGAGCCGAAAGATGGCCCTGCCATCGAGTGCGAAGGGGTGATTCACCATGTGGACCGAGTCGTCTGCGGGGCGGACGGGGATTCTCCAACGGTAGAAAATCCTTCGGACGCTGGAGCGAAGCCCGTTCCGTTGAGGCCCATCGAACCGGAACACATATCCCAGTTTGCGACTCGGCTGGGCGAAGAGGCTTTTGTCGGACACACCGAGGCGCTGGGAGAACTGACAGAGTTACTTAAAACACGATCGACTGGAAACCTAGATCCCTTGGTCGAACCGCTTTTCAAACTCTCCGGTTGGGGCGGTGCCGCTCGCAACAATGCACGTATGGCCGAAGATCTCATCGTCCGGATTGGAGAACCGGCGATTCCCTGGCTCGAACGCCGCGTGATTTGGAGTGACGGCCACAACCGGCGTGTTGCCGCCGAACTCCTCACACGGATCGGGCCTACCGACGCCGCATTAGCCCACCTGCTTTGTCCACTGCTTGCGGATACGGATGAATTCGTTCGGCGGGCAGCGATCGATGGACTCGGTGACGTGGGACCCGCAGCGAGTGATTCCGTCGATGATCTTGAACGAGTCGCAATGAACGAACCAGAGCTCTTTCTTCGCGTGAGAGCTCGAATCGCATTGATCCAGATCACCGGACATTCCGATGAGCGAGTTAAGGCATTAGCCGCATTCTTGGAAATGAATGAAGAGTTGGAGGCTGGACCAAGAGATGAGAAGAGACAATCTGATATCGAGAGTGCGGCGAATCATGCGGCTGCTGCCTTGGGCGAAATGGGGTCCAAGGCACAGGCCGCCACACCAATTCTACTCGTCGCGCTCAAAGACCCGACGATGAGGCATGCCGCTGCTCGCACTTTGGGGCAGATCGGATCGAAGTCGCCAGAGGCGATTGCGGTCCTGATCGAAATTCTCAAGAACGACCCGACGAACGAAATCCGGCGATCAGCAGCCTCCGCTTTGGGTAATTTTGGACCGGCTGCGAAAGACGCCATTCCGGTACTCCGCGAAGAACTCAAGGGAGAACCGAAGCGAGGTTGGTGGCTCGCCGCCGATACGCTCGGCAAGATTGGGGACGAGGACGTTGTTCCCATCCTGATTGAGGCATTAGAAAATCGGGATGGCGACATCCGACGGGCGTCGATGAGGGCGTTAGGCAATCTCGGGACACTCGCCCAGCCTGCCATCGCAACGTTAGAAAAGGCACGCGAAGAAGATTCGTTTGACTACAACCGCACCGCCGCTGCCGAGGCCCTGCTGAAGATCGAGAAAGCCATTGCGAGGTAAACCGTATCTGGTCATTCAATCGGATTGTTCAAGCACAGGCCTGAACGACCAGCGTTTTGCCGTTCTGCTTCAAGGTCACTCCCTTGTCTCTCGACGAAATTCTCCTGCTCGCGACCGCCATTGGAGTGGTCGCGTTTCTTTATTCTTCGGTAGGGCACGCCGGGGCGTCGGGATACACGGCGGTGTTGACGCTGTTTGGATTCCTGGCTCCAACCATCAAGCCGACAGCGCTCGTTCTCAACATCATGGTGGCGACCATCGGCACCTACCAGTTCTGGCGAGCGGGGCATTTCTCTTGGAAGCTCTTCTGGCCGTTTGCCGCTCTCTCGGTTCCGATGTCATTTCTGGGGGGCTCCCAGCAGCTTCCACCAGCGATCATCCATCCGCTGATCGGAGCGGTGTTGCTGTTCTCGGCGGTTCGGTTGTTCCTGAACCCCCGCGACCCGGCAGAGGTCACTCCCCCGAGGCATCTGACAGCCTTCGGAGTCGGAGCAGGGATCGGACTGCTCTCAGGACTCACTGGGACTGGCGGCGGAGTCTTCCTGACCCCCTTGCTCCTGCTCTGCCGCTGGGCGAAGGCACGCGAGGCAGCTGCGGTGTCGGTGGTGTTTATCCTGGTCAACTCGATCGCCGGTCTGGCGGGGCACGTCTCGCGCGGCAAGCCAGTGCCGGTGTTCGCCTGGTGGCTGGCGGTGGCAGCAGTCGTGGGAGGCACGCTCGGTTCTCATCTGGGAAGTCGCCGGTTCCCCCCGCGCGTAATCCGCGTGCTGCTGGCATTAACGCTCGTGATCGCCGGGATCAAGCTGGTGATGACTCGTTGACAAACTTGCCGCTCTGGGGCAGCTCGCCCAAGCGGGGATTGGGACACAGACTTCGCTGCGATACACCGCCGCAACCCCAAGTGGAGGCGATCAGTCGTTAGCCAGAACCCACTGTCAGCGACCAGTAGAAATGTCATATCGTTTGACCATGTCAAAATGCCAGATGGTGACACCCCGCCGTGGGGGGGAGGGGCTGGAGTAGAAAATGCAGGGCGGGGCCGGGGTGATGAAACGGGGTAAGTCACACCGCCAGATTCGTGAATCGCCAGTGGCCCCTCATGACAACGCACCCGGCCAAACTCCGCTCTTCGAGCGACCCAGCCACGCACCGTGCCCCCCCCTCATCCCGTGCCTTAGCCGTCACAGCCAAGTCTCTGTAATCTGTGTAATTCTATGGATCAACAATCTTCATTGGAGAAGCTCGATCCAGAGGGATTTGGTCTACAGATTTCCCAGATTGTCACAGATTAGGTTCTCGGCAATCACACGATTCACGGTCGTCGGGCGAGGGAGGTTGACTCACGAAACGACATTCACCGAGAAGTCCGAGGTCGCCCAGTGTTCGCTCGTTTCATCAGGCCAAGGTTGGGGTGGGTGCCGTGGGGCACGCGGACGAGACCGCGACGTACGACCGACTTCCGAGTCCGTCGTGACGCTGATGTTATTCACACGGACGGACGTCCTTGTCTGGCCTTTTTACACATCTCTCTGAAATAATCCACCACGGGCCGTATTTTCTGGCATGAGATTTGCGCCATGAAAGGGCGTGTCTGGAATCGCATGTCGAGTGGGCAGGGAGGCCGGGGGAGGTGGATTCTGCAGGCGAGTTCTCGCAGATGGATCTGGGGGATCGGCGGCTGGATGAGCGGGTGGTGGAGTTGATCGAGTCGTTATCGCGGCAGCCGATGGTGTCGATTAATGCGGCGTGTGGGGGGTTGGCGGAGACGACGGCGGAGTATCGTTATATCGGTCATATAAGTGTCACGCCGGAGAAGCTAATGGAAGCTGTATTGGGCGGCGACGATCGAGCGAATAAAAGGGCAGCCGGTGGTGCTAATATTTTAGGACACGACGGAGCTGGATGATACCTCGATCGGTGCCGAGTGAGACGTTCCGGCGAGCGGGGTGGCGTCAGACCCTTGGTTCTGCGGGGTCTCCTCGAAGTCGCATCCGGCCGGAATGCCTCATGACGCTCCGCGCGGAGTATATTCGGAGCGATTGGCGTTGGGCGTGGTCGATGTGCAGATGATCGCGCGGACCGATGAGGGATTCGGTCAGAGCAGGGCTCGCAAAAGTGACTCGATCGAGAAGAAGGAGATCGCCCGTTAGCTCCACAGTTATTGCACAGCTGCGCGTCTGCAGGCCTTGTTCTCCATTACGCAATTAATCAGCGTATCAGACCGCGAGGGGAACTTATACTTCACGCGGGCACGATCGAGACGTACGACGGACGTCCTCGTCCGTCACGTGTGTGCGTCGTCCTCGTCCGTCGCACGTGTGCGACTGAAAAGTCGGCACGGGATAAAACTCACAGCCTCATGTGATCCCGCTG
>JANPCU010000347.1:0-14733 GCA_031431195.1 Planctomycetota bacterium
GCATCCAATGGAGCGCCGTCCACCTGATGCTGAACCGCCTCGCCCCGGCCCGGCAATTCGCCCCCTTCAAGTATCGCCACACCCCGGCAGCTCCAGTCGCCAGTGCGGTTTGAGGGGGTCTTGGCTTTTCGGATAGCCTCTCAGATTTCAAGGGCTGGCGCTGCCGCAGTCGCGACCCGCAATGACGGCGACTCATCGCGACAGGGCCGGAGATTGGTCTCGTAATTTTTTGGGGTGATACGATTATTCCTCAAGCTGGCATGGGGCGACTGCCCCGTCAGAAGCTGGCGACATCTATGCCACGCACGAAAAATTCCCCCGAAATCCCATTCGGCAGCTAAAGGAGACTTGACCGCACCGGTTATATGGAAATACCCTTATATGTCGAGCGGTTTCTGGCCGAAGAGTACATCAGGACGAGGAGACACGGCCATGTTGCGATTTCAAGGCAAACCAATCCGCTTGTGTGACGGGCTTTCCCGGCGGTCATTTCTCCAGATCGGCGGGCTGGCGATGGGCGGCATGGCCCTGCCGCAAATCCTTCAGGCAGAACAAGCTGCGGGCGTGAATGGCAACGGGAAGGGGATCATCATGATCTTCCTGCCCGGTGGTCCCCCGCACCAGGATATGTGGGACATCAAGATGGATGCCCCCGCCGATATCCGGGGCGAGTTCACGCCAATTCAGACCAAGGTGCCCGGCATCGAGATCGGGGAACTGTTCCCGAAGCTGGCTTCGATTGCCGACAAGACAGTCTTTATTCGGTCGATAGTCGGAGCCACGGGCGATCACTATGCCTTTCAGTGCCTGACCGGTTGGCACAACCGCAATCAGCCGCCGGGTGGCTGGCCCGCGATCGGTTCGGTGCTGTCGAAGCTGCACGGCTCGCGCGATTCGGCCTTGCCCGCGTATGTTGGATTGTCGCCGAGGATGGGGCACATGCCGTGGGCCGATAATGGGGAGCCAGGGTTCCTGGGCGTGGCGCATGCCCCGTTCACTCCGCATGGAGAAGGGCGCGAGGACATGGTCCTGCAAGGGGTGTCTCTCGACCGACTGGCCGAGCGGAAGGGCGTGCTTAAAGAGTTCGACCGCTTCCGGCATAGCGTCGACACTTCAGGCATGATGGACGGCGTCGACGGTTTCACGCAGCAGGCATTCGGCATCCTCACCAGCAGCAAGCTGGCCGATGCCCTCGATATTGAGCAGGAGCCGGTGGCCGTTCGCGACCGTTACGGGCGCGGGGTCAATGAACTTAAGGACGATGGCGGACCTCGGTTGCTCGATAACTTCCTGACCGCGCGCCGCCTCATCGAAGCCGGTGTCCGCTGCGTCAGTCTCTCGTTCAGCCGCTGGGACTGGCACGGCAATAACTTCGGCCAGTCGCGCTCCGAGATGCCGATGCTCGACCAAGCCGTCAGCGCCCTGATTGAGGATCTCGAACAGCGTGGCATGCTCAAAGATGTCACCGTCGTTGTCTGGGGCGAATTCGGTCGCACTCCCAAGATCAACGGCAGCGGAGGCCGCGACCACTGGCCACAAGTCAGCTGTGCGATGCTGGCTGGCGGCGGGATGCGGACCGGCCAAGTGATCGGAGCGACCAACCGCCTCGGCGAATACGCCTCAGAACGCCCGGTCCATTTCCAGGAAGTCTTCGCGACGCTGTATAAGACGCAGGGGATCAACGTCGACCAAACGACGGTCGATGATTTGCAGGGACGGCCCCGATATCTGGTCGAGACCAATAGCTATCAGCCCATGCCAGAATTGATCTGACCGATTTCGAGAGCGAACCGTAGCAGCTCCTCGTCAGAGGGCGGGCACGCATGCCAATTCTTCGTGTTCCTCTGCGGCACACCGACTCCCGGTTCTCTGTTTGTCATGTCTCTGGCTGCCGTGGGAGCAGAGTGCCTGAACCGAATCGCGCTGCCGTCCTGGGTGGTGAAGATCGGCTACTGCCCGCTTGATTGAGGCGCACGCCACTCGCCCCGCTCGGCTCTTGTTGACACTGCGGGTTACTGAAACTTGAGCTTCAGGATCTCTGCCTCCCAGCGCTTCTGGAAGTCGGCCATGTCGTCTTCTCCAAGGATAGTCTGCAACGTCTCATACCCAGTCGGGTCGGTGTCGACGTTCTTCACGAAGGCGTGGTAGTACTTCGCGAGCAGTCCACGTTGTTGCAGGGAGTAGCACAGGTAGCGGGCTTGCGAGTAGTTGGTCCCTGTGTCGCGGTTGTAGAACTCGTTCGTTGTGGTGTTGCACAGTTCCTTAAACGTCGGCACCGATGCCTCGCCGATGGCTTCCTGGAGTCCCGCCAGTCGCCAGTTGGTCAGGCCCACGATCTTGCCCCCGCGCTCAGCCGATTGCTCATACAGCGATGCCAGCCCCTCGTTGAACCATGACGGACAATCGGGGAAGTTCGAGGCCATGAACGGATGCACGATCTCATGCACCAGCGTCCCGCCGCCGGTCGAGATGTTCATGAACAGCGCCTTGTCCGTCGGCGAGTAAAACCCGAACGGCGTCCCCGGTTTGTCCTTCGTCAGTTTCTCGGTGTACTCCTCGTAACTCGGGGCATCGCGGAACAGCCAGATGTCTATGATCTCGGTTGGGTCTTTCGCAAAGTATTCTCGCTTCAGCTTGTCGACCGCCCACTTGACCGTCTGCTCGGATCGTTCCTTCACGACCTTCGGCTTCTCGTCGCCGATCACGACGAACGGCTCCTGAATCACGACGGCAAACCCCGCATGCGGCAATCGCTCTTTCAACTCCATGATGTGCTGCGCGTAGTCCGCCGGTGTGAACTCCCCCTTCGCAGCTGCGGTTGCGGCGGGGAGTTTGGCAGAGTCGAGCCGCAGCCGGACTAGCGTCCACTTGTCGGGCGCATACTTCAGCGGCCACAGCTTCAGGAGCAAGGAGCGGGCCATCCGCAGGTCGGCCCCTGCGTCGAGCGCCGGGTCGTGATACAGGATCTCGTCGGTCTGCTGGTCGTAACCGATCACGAGCCGAAAGTGTTCGGTCGTGCCGGGCTGGTCGTCGAAGTGGGTGCAGACGATCGACGGGATGCCCTTCACCAAGTCGGCATGCAGTTGAGCAAATGCCTGATCGAGACCAGCCTCAGCTTGGGCCACGGGAACCGTCGAGAAGACCGGCCCCACTTGGAACCCCATCTGGCGGAGGGCTGTCGCCAGCTCCTTCGTATAGCACCCTCGTGCCAGCAACGGGTCGAGCCCCGACTGATCGAAGACGTAGTCCTGATCGACCGTGGCCTTCCGCTTCTTCAGCCACATTTCCGCGCAGGCTTCGCCGCAGAAGTCGGGCTTCTGCTTCACATGCGGGATGCCGGTGATCGAGACCGAGGGAAGTCGATCGACGGCCAAGAGGCGATCGCCGGAGTTCAATACTCCCCAGAAGAGCGTCGTGTGAACGACCAATAGACTCAGATCCTGAAAGCCCATGTTCATCCTCGGGTTTAATGAGCAGTCACGACACCCCTGCTTCCACAGGGGGAGATCAACTCATATGAAAGGCAACACCACTCAGTCCTCTCGTTCAAGGATCGCTACCGTCCAGCAAGAAGTCAAACAGTGTCACGTATTATGATGAGGGTGCCCCGAATTCTGATAGTTTTCGTCAACGGGTATCGTGCGACTGACCGGAGTTCAGGATTTGAAGTCGGTGATTTCGAGACTCCGTGCGGAAGCCGACAGACTGTCGTAGACTCTCTCGGTCGCACACTTCAGGGGAACCACAGAAACACACTATCTGAACCATGAGGTGGTTCACAGGTCTCGCAGATTTTCATACATTCGCAACCGGTTGCGGCCTCCTGCGAGCAGTCGCAAGCCCCTCGGGATCGGTGGTGATCTGCGAAAACTGTGTACCAAACCTAGGCCTCGGATGAGGTGGGCGAGCCACCAACGTTATGCCGTGGGCCTTGGCATTCGATGTCAGACTGTCGACTTCAGCGCGGAGTATCATCATCTCGCCACCCCTTCCGCGACCCTCGAACCTCGTTCAAGAAGGGAATTCCTCAGCACTACTGATTCCTTCCGGCCATGCGACCTTTAGATCCCCAGTCGTGGCAGGGACGCTCCGGCCTTCGGCAGCTTCACCAGTTGGACGCCGGTGACATCCTTGTGGCCTTGGACCTCGCTCATGGCTTGGGCGGAAGGCTCGTTGTCGAGGTTCAGGATCGCGATTGCGTTGCCGCCGGGGGCGCTTTGTTCACGGCCTAGAGCCATGCAGGAGATGTTGACGTTGTGTTTGCCGAACGTCGTACCAATGGCTCCGATCAGACCCGGCACATCGCGATGGCGATAGACCAGCATCAGACCGTCGAGGTAGGCGTCCATCTGGTAGTTGTCGAGCTTCACCAGCCGCAGGAACTCGTTCCCGAACATCGTTCCCGCAGCGGTCAGTTCGCCGCTGTCGGTCTCGATGGTGGCGGAGACGAGGGTCGAGAACGCTCCGGCCTTGGCTTCGGTACTGGTGCTGATGTTCAGCCCGCGATCCTTGGCGACCACTTCGGCATTGACGATGTTGACGCCACTGTCGAGGGCCACGTCCATCAGGCCCGTCGTGAAGGCGTTCGCCAACAGCTTGGCGGGCTTGGAAGCGGCGTCCCCCTTGAGTTGGATTCGCGCCCCCTGGATCGCCTTGCCTTGGCTCAGCTGAGCCAACAACAGGCCGAGCCGGTAGGAGAGGTCCAAGTACGGCTTGACGGTCTGCATCTCGCTGGCGGAGATGCTGGTCATGTTGACCGCGCTGCGAATCTCGTTGCGGACGAGGAACGCCGAGATCAACTCAGCCGCTTCGATGGCGACCTGCTCTTGAGCCTCGTCGGTCGACGCCCCCAGGTGCGGCGTACACAATACGTTCTTCAGCTTCGGCAGCCGGTCATCGGGCTTCGGGGGCTCGCTCGTGAACACGTCGATCGCGGCAGCTGCGACGTGACCGGATTCGATGGCATCGGCGAGAGCGTTCTCGTCGATGATCCCGCCGCGCGCACAGTTCACTAGCCGCACCCCCTTCTTCATTGCCGCCAAGCGAGTGGCGTTAATCATCCCCATTGTCTCGGGAGTGGCCGGGGTATGCACCGTGAAGAAATCGCCCTTGGGGATCATCGCGTCGATGTCGCGGTACAGTTCGATCCCCAGTTCAGCAGCCTTCTCGGCGGAGAGGAACGGGTCGTAACCCATGACCTTCATCTCCAGCCCTTGAGCCCGCTTGGCGACCGACAGACCGATCCTTCCGAGACCGATCACCGCGAGAACCTTGCCCGACAGTTGCACCCCGGTGTAGCTCTTGCGGTCCCACTTCCCCTCGCGGACCGATTGCGAGGCGGGACCGATATGCCGGGCCATCGCCATCAACATCGCGACGGTCAGCTCGGCGGTGCTGGTCGTATTCCCCGCCGGGGTGTTCATGACGATGATCCCCTGCCGAGTGGCAGTGGTCAGATCGATCGTGTCGACGCCGACCCCGGCTCGCACGATGACCTTCAGCCGGGTCTGACCTTCGAGGGCAGCTGCGGGGAGCTTCGTCGCACTGCGGACAATAATCCCGTCGGCGTTGGCAAGTTCCGATCGCAATTCAGCGAGCGACGCGACCGATTTATTGACCACTTCGATCCCCGGAGTCTGCTCCAGAATCTGGAGTCCGGCCTTGGAGAGATTGTCAGTGATCAGGACGCGTAGCATGGCAGATTCCCGGGGCGGGTCGAAGGTCCGACCGCCTGTGGCTCGTGGTTCCAGCATTTAGCGGTCTGGCGAACGCTGGCTGGAGTACCCGTAGCATAGAGGAAACAGGGATTCGGTCGAGTATCCGGACAGCTGAGGCGTCGTTCGGTTCGAGGTTCTCCCATTCGTGATGGAGATTTCCGTTTCTCGGGAATCCCAGGGAACACACCGACTTTCCAGTCTCTTCACAATGTGTTGTATTGCAATTCCTGTTCTCGCTTCGTGGCACTCGCTTCCCGGAATTCATGAATCTATTTGATGTGCCGCCGATTTTTAAAGACAGAATGGCAACGAAGGACGCGAATTAAAAATGTAGATATACATCACGCGGGACGGATTGAGACGTAGGACGGACATCCTCGCCCGTCATTCTTCGAGTTTTTCACACGGACGGACAAGGATATCCGTCCGACGAAATGCCTCATTTCTCTCCGCGCGAAGTAGAGCCACAGCTCCCACATGCAGTCCTTCGCTGTTTCGGCTGTCGCTCTGCTGAGGACGGGCACGTAAAAAACGTTCCCCACGAAGATCGCATCCTGTTCACAGCAGGAGCTTCGCCCTCCTGTCGAGCCGCGACTGCCAGTTGATTACTTCCCGTGGCTCGCGGCTCCCGGGCAGGGCTGGCTCAACCCGAAGTCTGAGCGTGGATGAGGCACCAGGCGATCGGCCTGAGTTCGCGAACCGAAAAACTGCGCAAGTCTGGCGGGCTGTTACCCAGGACCGATCGTCTGGCAAGTTGGGCTCAGCGAGCCGCCGGTTCCGGGGTCTGAACCACCATCAGGTGCAGCGACTCCCAGTCGACGGTCACTTCGCCCCCAGTGGCTCGATGCTGCTTGGCCCACGTCATCATCAGGTCCAGACAGGCATGATCGATGTAGTCCAGTCCATCCAGGTCGATAATCAGGTTCGTACCGCGCGGGATCGACTCAATCGCCTGGGCGAACTGCGGCAAGCGAATAAACGTCGCCGAGCCTAAGAGCGTCAACGTCGCCGACTGGCCATCGCCTGAGGTAACCAAGTTCGTCTCCAAGTGCGAGAATTTGTAGAGCAACTTGGCGATCGCCAACCCGAATCCCACCATGACCCCGGACAGCAGATCCTGACACACAATGACACTCAAGGTCGCGAAGTAAATCCCCACCTCGCCCCAGCCAAACGCCCGCAGCTGTTTGATCGACTTGATGTCGATCAGCTTGAAGCCGGTGTAAACCAGAATGGCAGCGAGACACGCGGTCGGGATCATTCGCAGCAGCCACGACAGACCAACGACAAAGACCAGCAGCCAAACGCCATGCAAGATCGCCGAGAGCCGGGTTTTGCCACCCGCTTGAATGTTGGCGGTACTGCGGACGATCACCCCGGTCATGGGGAGCGCGCCGTACAATCCGCAGAGGAAGTTCCCGAGCCCTTGGGCCACGAGTTCTTTGTCGTACTGAGTGCGTGGTCCATTCTGCGACTGGTCTACAGCTGTGCAGCACAGCAGCGTCTCGGCACTGGCCACGACCGCCATCAGCAAGGCCGCTGGGATCAGCGCTCCCCACGGTGCGGATTCGAGCATCGACCACTTCGGGAAGTGAATCTCGTCCACCATCGAGGTCGGAACATCGACATACAGAATCGGCATAATCAGGAACACGGCCAGCCCCGTCCCGACCAAGACAGCGACCAGCCCGGCGGAACTAACTGGAGCTTTTTCGGAGCGAAGGACTTCCACAAGATCAGCGTGAGAATGGTCACAAGGCCGATGATGGCGGCGAGGAAGTTGTTCTTCACACCTCCGAAGAGCGTCTCGAACTTTTTGTTGGTTGCATCGAGCGCTGAGGCGATGAGTTCGTTGTTACTGGTTTTAAGGCGCGCCTCCGAATTCCGAGCTGCGGCAATCGTTTCATCCACCATGGTTTTGAGGCTCGCCACACGCGGATGGTCGGCTTGGTAGGCTGTGGCCAATGAGTCCGAGGTGGTCTGCAACTCGGTGATGATTTGCGATTGCTGGTCGGCGAAGGGCGACAGGTCGACCGGCCAGACTTTGACAGCATCGAGGGCAGCAATGCTAGCAGCTGTGATGTGGTCGAGAACCTGCACCCTGAGAGCCCGCTGCTTACTCTGGAGCTTGCGCATCGCCGCGATCTGCTCCTTTTGCGAACCGCGTTCAGCAGAGTCTGGAAAACCAGCTGCGCCGAGGCTGTCCCTGACCGTCGCAGGTATCGCGATCAGGTTCTTGATCCCGCTGCTTTGAGGCGACTTGTCGAACATCACATGAAACTGACTGGCGAGAATCAAGACTCCAATCCCGGCCAGCATCCCCCGCACCACAGCGGGTGAGACGGCTCGGAACCAGGTGCCAACCTTCAGTAAGCCCGCCAGAATCTGGATGATCCCAGCCATCAGTACGATGATCCCGAGCATGTCGAGACCGAACGTCTGCACCGCTTGGTAGACGATGACTGTCAGTCCAGCTGCCGGTCCGCTGACCTGCAACGGGCATCCGGCGAGGGCTCCGACGACGATCCCTCCGACGATCCCCGTGATTAACCCCGCGCTGACCGGGACACCCGAGGCAATCGCGATCCCCATACACAGGGGCAACGCGACCAGGAATACAACCACCGATGCGAGGAAGTCCTGCTGGACAGTTCCTCCGGGGGAGACAACTTCAGGCGGGGAGGAACTCATTGAAAACTCCAAGGCAGGCCGGACGGCATCTCACGAAGCAGTGTAAGGGCATTTCTCATGCCTGACAGGGAGCGTTACCAAAACACCGGATCTCTCGCTTCGATTGAGCCAATCTGGTCCCCCTTAATCAGGAGACCACACTTTTCCCCAACCTGTGCCGGTGGTCGTGTGTCGATCACGATGACTTTCATGCGATCAGAGGATTCGGATACAAGGGGGATGACAACTCCATGATCGAATGATACTTCACGCGGGCCAGATGGAGACGTACGACGGACGTCCTCGTCCGTCGCTCCCCGAGGTGTTCCACACGGACGGACAAGGATGTCCGTCCTACGAAATGCCTCATGTCTCCCCGCGCGAAGTATAGTGAGCAGGATGAAGCGGTTTCACCTGATCTGGCTACTCGTGGCGCTGAGTCTGGCGCTGGCGGACCTCAGCGGTTTTGCAGCTGTCGGACTGGTCCGCGAGCAGCGCGATGCGTCTGCGGATCTACGGGGTGATGTTGAGCAGCATCGCTCGGTCGCGCTCAGCCCTCGCAAGTTCATGGCGGTGGAGTCAGCTCTGGGCGTTTGCGGTGTGCAGTGACGCGATCCACGGCGGCTTTGACAGACTCCGAGCTTGCAATCCCCAACCGAGCCCGGCGGAACAGCTTCCTGGCCACCATGTCGCCCAGTGGAATGTCGGCCACCTTCCGCCACGTCTTCGGCCTGCGGATGACGGCTCCACGACCCAGCTGTGGCTCACCGGTTTCGGGGTCGATAACGCCCAGGTGTTGCTTGGTCGCATGACGGTTGGCTTGGTTCACGCCCCGCTTGCGAAGACGGATGTTCTGGCGCGAACTCTTGCTGTTCTCCCCGTAGGCATTGCGGCGGTCGCGCTCGTAGCTGAGTTGCTTCTTGTCGGGAGGGGATGTGCGGGGCATGAACAATGCTCTTCGTGCGTTTGGTTTCTCTCGCTCACAAGCTTCGACATGGGACGAGAAGACTGTGGCGACTGGAACTCAATCCAGTCGCAGTCGTCTGATCAGGCGAGCATCCCATTCGACAGGGGATGCGGTGTCGACCGTGATTTAGGAAAAGTCCCGATGCAATGGATTCAGGAGGTAGTTCGACTCCGTGGACGAGACCGCACTGGGAACTTGCAGCACCAGAGACTTGCGAGACGAAATCCATTGGTCACCAATCTCTCGAAGCTGCACATGTGACGGGTAGTCTCGCCAATTGAAGCTGAACTTCTCCAGGTCGCTCACCTCAATGCGATGCTTGATCAAATTCTGGGGGAACTCGATTCGCACGAACTCGAATCCCCTCAGTGGCAGAGGGCCCTGCAAATGAACCAGAGTTTTGAATTGAGCCAGTGCGAGGGAGGACGAACAATAAACAACCTCGCCCCCCTGATCGTTCCATCGGCCTCCGAACTTCTTGGCACCCTCACCGGTCATGGCAGAGGAGGCGTACCGAGATTTGTAGATGCGGAAGGCCTCGACGGTTTTCACGCATAGACTCCGAACTCAATTCGCCCGATGAGATCTTCGACCTCTGGAGCTCCAGGTTCGGTGACGCTGCATCGGAGTGGGGAGACGTGATCCAGAGCCCGTTGAGGGGTCTTCATCCACTCCGTCGTTTGTTCCACGTTGCCTTCATAGAAGTGGAGGGATTTTAAGAAGACATTCGCCAACCGCCAGAGTCGATCCGATTCCAGCGGGGTCAGTCGGGGCCGATCTGTTCGCTTTCGCAATTCACTTGAAGTGAGCTTCAGTACCCTAAGAACTTCAGTTCGCGGGAGATGTGTCACCGCTAGAAAATGATCGAGATGTTTGATGGGAAGTCCGCGTTTCACGGCACCGATGGCCCGTTCATCAGCGATCCCCATCACATCCCAGGCAGATCGAAGTGGCTTCGAAGCGCTGGGCAAGGCAGGAGATTTGGATTTCGTACGACCAACATCCATGTTTCATGACTCTGTGAACCACGCGAGACGCGAGCGAACTCAGTTCCACTCGGCAGATAATCTCGCAATTTGCCCCAGATACGACAAGATGAGAAAAAAGCCCAGGGGTGGCAACCACTGGGCTCTGGCGATGTCGCTCGCTCGCTCACTTCTTCTTAAACATCGGCGAGTTCTTGTTCCCGCGCGAGAGCAGGAACGCCATCAGGTCGAGGACCTCGTCCTGGTTCAGCGGCTTGAGCAGATCCCTGGGCATCTGCGAGGTCATCGACACGACGCGTTCTTCGATCTCGCTCAGCGGGATCGTTTCGAACTTCGTTGCGTCTTCGGGGTTGGTGATGATCGTGACCGACTCGGCGGTTTCGGTCGCGATGCGGCCGGTGTAGACCTTGCCGGACTTGGTCGTGATGACCGTCGCGCGGAATAGATCGGGGACGACCTTGTTCGGGTCGACGACGGCCTCAGCCATGTCTTTCAGCGAGAATCGTCCGGCCAGCTGAGTCAGGTCGGGCCCGGTCGCTCCGCCCTCGGCATCGTACCGATGGCACAAGACGCAGCGTGTGGCAGCGAACATCTTCCGACCATGTTCGAAGTCGCGGTCCTTTAACTCCGGACCCGCAGCGGCGAGGATGCGATCGAGGGTCCACTCCTGGCCGGGGCCTTCTGGCTTGGGGAGTTCGGCGGGGACCACTGGCTTGCGGGCTCCAAAGGCTTCAATCGCCAGCTTCTCCTGATCCGTGGCGTTCTCCCACGCATCCTTGTCGATGTTTCGCAGGAACCCCTGATAGCTCGCTCCGCCGCTCCAGGTGCGAGCGGTGTTGAACCAACTGAAGAACACCTTGCGGTCGTCCATCGTCCAGCCGGTTTTCAGGTTCCGCAAGGCAAACGCATAGTGCATCTGCATCGAGTCCGGGTGGTTCTTCTGCACAGCCAGCAGCGTGCCTCCGTAGCCGGGGTTGCGGCTGAGCAGGTCGCCGTAGTTCGGCGGGATCTGCTTCGGCGCGGCTGCGAGCAGCGTGGCGATCTTCGTTGAGATGCCCGGTGCCTTGAGGAACACGAGCAGGTTGGCCAGTTCCTTGTTCAGGTCATCCAACTCCAACTGGAGCTTCGCATTATCCCCACCGGGCAGCTGCAATACGGGGAAGCGTTCGTCGAGCCTCTTGATGACGAGCAGCCGGTCCGCCTCGTCGTACTCACCCAGGCGAATGCCGATGAGCTGATAGCTCCGCAGCAGTTCGAGCCGTTGTGTATGCGTCAGTGTGGCCCAGTTGAGCTTCTCCAGTGACTCAATCAGCCGGTGACGCAGTGCCGCGTCCCCGCCGACGCGGGCCAGCCCGGCCACGCCGTTGATGAGCTGATACGGTGCGGTCGAGCCGAGAACCATATCGCGCCAGCTGTCGATCGGCTGATGCTCCAGCACCAGACGCGAGGCGTAGCGGATGAATCGATCGGGATGATTCAGGTTCGGGAAAGCGAGATCCACGGCGGGCTTGGGATCAGCCTGCTTCGCGTGGAACGCCTCCAGCTGCTTGCGGAGGTCATGCAGCGCGACGGTCGTCGTGTTCTTGGCAATCGCCGATTCGGTCGGCTCCGTGCCGGTGTAGACGACGCGGAACAGTTCCGACTGCGCCCCGCGCCCACCGACTGTGAAGCAGAGCGTACCGTCCGGAGCGACCACACAATCAGTGAGCGGTAGCGGAGTGCGGGAGACGAACTCTTCCTTCGTGGCGGTGTAGCTGGCTCCGCGCGGTTCGATGTGAATGGCATACATCGTGCCGAACGTCCAGTCGCAGATGTAGAGGGCGTTCTGGTACTTGGCCGGGAACTTCGTGCCGTACCCGAAGGCCACTCCCACCGGACAACCTGGTCCGATGTTCACGAGTTCCGGCAAGCTGTCGACATAATTCGACGGCCACTTGCCGGTGCCGCTACGCCAGCCGAACTCGCTGCCGCTGACGGCGTGCGAAACGCGAGTCGGACGATACCACGGAGCGCCGAAGTCCCACTCCATGTCGGCATCGTAAGCGAAGAGTTCGCCATCGGCGTTGTAGGCCATGTCATAGGGATTGCGGTAGCCGGAGCTGATGATCTCCCAAGTCTTGCCCTCGGGGTCGGTCTTGGCGATCCAGCCACCAGGGGCCAAGATGCCGACCGCGTGGCCGTTGGCGTCCCACTGCCGGGGCAGGATGTGATCCTCGTTCCAATTGATGGGCAAGCGGCTGGTGTAGCGGGCCTGCTCCTCGGCGGGCAGGTTCGGGAGTTCGGTCGGCTCGAACGGAGGCCGCGTGTGGTTGCCAGCGATCACGACGATGGACTTGCCATCGGGTGACAGCTGGAGTGCGTGCGGGCCGTGCTCACCGCCGCCCCGGAACTCTTTGAGCTTGACGACCTCGTCATATTGGTCGTCGCCGTTCGTGTCCTTGCAGCGGTACAAGCCGCTCCCCTTGCCGCCGTTGACGGAGACATACAGAGCGTCGAAGGCGTAGAGCATTCCCTGCGCGGCTGAGATATCGACGGTGAGACGTTCGACCTTCACCAGATCGGGACTTCCGGGGGCTGGCAGGGTGATGCGGCACAGTCCCTTGTCCCCCTGGTCACTGGCCAGCAAGCGGCCCTTGTGGTCGAAAGCCATGCAGACCCACGATCCGAGTTCGTCCTTCGGCACGGTGAAGAGCCGCTCGACCTGGAACCCCGGCAGCGTGTTGAATTGGCCCGTCGCCACCACCCCCGTAAAGACATCGCCCCACGGGCCATCGCCCAGCTTGCCAACGATCTTCGGTTTGATGAACTCAGCGGAATCGGGCTTCTCAGCCAGCAGCCATGATTCATCGGTCACGATGTAGTCGATCTTGCCATCGGGACGATGCAGTGCGAGCCGGGCCACGAACCCACCCGCCCCGCCCTCATTGCTGATCTGAGTCAGCAGCGTGTTCTCGCCCTCGACGACATGCTTAGTGATGTCGACCTTCGACGGAGAACTCCATTCAGTCCCTGCGGCAATCTGCTGGCCGTTGAGCTTCGCGGAGAAGACGTTGTCGCAGCTCATCTGCAACACGGCCTGTTTGACGGGGCCGGTGAAGGTCTTCTTGACGTGGTAGACCTTGCTGACATCGGCACCGTAGATCCATTGCGGAACCGGCCCGCCGGTGGGTTCGATGGTCTTGTCATCCGTGGCCGGAGCAGCGGTCACTCCGGTCGAGGAGACTTTTTCGACTTGCTGTGTGTAGACCTGGGGGGCATCCGCGCGGAGGACAGGAGAGTTCGCTCCCAGAACCAGCATCACGGCCAAGCAAGAAAGTCGATGTGCGAAATTCATCCAGATCACCAGCTCTACGCCTTCAGTTCGCAACCCCGATTCATCGGGCCGCACACAACTGGTCTGCCCAGTGACAGATCAATCAGCTGTGATGAGTGGACGATAGGCCATTTCGCGAGGTGACTCCAGCGAGTCGAGGTCTCGTGGCGGGGCATGGCGATCGCATACTGGCCAGCCGGGTTGCTGATCCCTCGAAACTCCAAAAATCGCATACGCGAGCGGCCAGACTTGGCCTACCGCCAGACTTCCCAAGACTTCCGAAGGAGTGCGGTCGCCATCCTACGCGGAAACCCGTCGGCTGCGACCAACTCTTCCACCTCGCCGAAGTACGACTGCCCCAGCCCGTGTATCCAGAGGAATCTTCCGTCTTTGTCCCGGGCGGGACAAAGACGGGCCAGTGGTGGCCTTTTGTTCTGCGGGGGGCGTGTGATTTGGTTGTGTTCCACGCCTGGGAATCGCTCGGGTGGAGGACTGATAACCCGACGTAAGAGGGCGACCGCACTCCTTCGGAAGTCTGGCGGGACGCGAATATCTGACGGGGACAGAAGGAATGAAACAAAAGGTCGCAAAGGCAGCAAAAGGTTCAATTCCAAACGTCTTGGCGACCTTTGTTTTCTCGATTAAAAGTCCAATCGAGAAGATGTTTCGCACCGGGTCTGTTTGGTTCCACACAGCGCCGTGCTGGCCACCGCTGGGCTGTTCTATTCTCGAATCGGGTGTGCCTCGGTCGCCTCTTTCGGCTTGAGATGAGCATCGAAGAACGCGGCCATCAGCTCGCGGGTTTCGACCGGCATCGAGTGTCCGCGCTGGTGGACGAAGAACTCGAAGTTCTGGGGCACGCCGAGCAGCTCGTACACATCGGCGACCTTCAGCAGCATCAACACCCGTTGCTTCTGCGTCCGTCGAGGACCATCATTCAAGGCCGACACATCCAAGAACGCGCGCGGTGCCGAGAGGGCCATGATCTCATGAAAGTCGATCGGTGGCAGCTGGCCAGCAAGTAGTTGCGGGCGGATCTGTTTGAAGTAGACGTACCAGCGATCTCGCGACCATTCGGTG
>JANPCU010000348.1:0-6773 GCA_031431195.1 Planctomycetota bacterium
CGAAGACTTCGCGTCGCGGCTAAACATGACGCTACTGTATGCACCCGCGTGCGGTCAGCGGCCACACGCACTCGACGACCTCGTTCCGCACGCCGTAGAAGAAGTTGTGCAGCACGTTCGTATGATCGCAGTAGCCGGGGATCAGAATCACTTTATCTCCGATGACCAGGTTCTGCGAATCCGGGCCGAGGTCGATGGCCAGATGCTCCGCACTCAGCACCGGGTTGACCGCATCGCTCAGCTTCCGCCCCCCTGCCACCCCGACGACTTGCGGCAGATAAATGTCCGGGTGAATCGTCTTCCGCCCCGAGTCCAGGACCGCCCGCTCCAGCGTCGGTCGGCTGACGACGGTGGCGATCACCATCAGCGCTGGTTCGAGTCCGGTCACGCCACACTTCTCCAGATAGAACGGGTCGGCAAAGATGCCGCCGCCCGCCTGCGTCTCGGTAATGTGCGGGCTGTCGACCGTGATCTGGTACGAGCCGGTCCCGCTGGCGCTGACGATGTCGGCGCACAACCCGTCTCGCCGGAAACGGTCCTTGGTCTCACCGAGGATCGCCATCGCGGAGCCGATCTTGTCGCGTTTCTCGGCCTCGTCCGCGATGGTCAGCAGATGTCCCTCGTAGCCCATCACTCCCACCAGATCAACATGCGGGAGTTTCGATAACCCCCGCGAGAGATCCTGCGTGTCATGCCCCGGCCTGACTCCGACGCGGTTGAGTCCGATGTTGATTTCCAGAATCACGCGGCATCGCACTCCGAGGCGACCACACACCTCGGAGAGAGCCTCCGCCTGTGCGAAGTGATCCACCGCCACCATCGGCGACCCCATCCGGCACAGCCCGGCCAGCCGCTCCAGCTTCTGCCGCCCGACGACCATGTTCGCGATCAGCACATCGGGGATCCCCGCCTGAATATAAACCTCGGCCTCACTGACCTTGGCCACCGTCATCCCAATCGCCCCCGCCCGCATCTGCTGATGCGCAATCGCCGGAGACTTATGACATTTCGCATGCGGTCGCCACTGCTTCCGGGCCTTGGCATGCGTCTCCGCCATCGCCCGGATATTTTTCTCCATCCGGTCGAGGTCAATACACAACGCCGGTGTATCCAGCTCCGTAAGATGCCGACCAATCACAGCTGAGGGAATCATGCTTGGGCTTTCTTCATGGGCCGTCTCTCCTCGATTCTCCTCGGTCCCAAGCTCCGCTTGGGACCGCATCTCCCCGATGCTCCGCTTCGCCCGCGAGCCACAAGACTCGATCAGCAGATGTTACCCGATACCTCTGGGTATCGGCATCTCACGGCCTGAGTGTCCCCGGAACCCCCACCCTGAGTGCCACAGTCAGTCGCAGCGTGGTTTGTGGTTCGTTACCATCGAGTGGTCGCGATCACTTTCGCCCTCAATCCTCTGCCGCACTGCAACATGCTCACCCGCATCGAAGCTCTGAACTTCCGCTGCCTGCGATACGTCTCGCGGTCGCTGGACCCGTTTCATGTGCTGGTGGGTCCGAACGCCAGTGGGAAGACGACGTTCTTCGACATCGTTGGGTTTGTGAGTCGGTTGCTGCAAGATGGGCTGGAGTCGGCCATCAACCATGTCACACCCGATCCGCTTGACCTCGTTTACGGACGTTCAGGGAACCAGTTCGAATTGGCAATTGAGGCTGCGATCCCGGATGCAATTACTCGCCACACACAAGCCGACTACTCACGCATTCGATACGAACTGGCAGTCTTCGTTCCGGAGAATGGGCATCCAGAGATTCACTCCGAAAGAGTCTTGTTTGTGAATGAAAGTGAGCCACGGGGGTTAGAACGGACACTGTTTCCGATGTCCCGATCCGTCCCGCGCGACTTGAGGAGATCGAATGGAACCAAAGCGGTTCTTACGAAAAACCCCGTAACCGGTAAGGACAATTTCTACCCCGAGGTCAAAAAGGGATCAGGCGGGGGGTGGGTACCATCCTTTCAACTCGGCAAGCAGAGATCAGCGTTTGCCAACTTACCCGAGGACGAAACCAGATTCCCTGCCGCAACGTGGTTCAAAAGGTTCCTCTCCGCAGGCGTTCAGAATCTGACTCTCGACAGCCTGAATATGCGGCTGCCTAGCCCACCACGGCAGGGTGATGGGTTCAAAATGGATGGATCGAACCTTCCGTGGGTGATCGCTCAGATTGAGGGGACACCCGCGTTCGGTGACTGGATCGATCACTTGGCCACTGGACTGCCGGATCTGGTGGGCGTACGCACGATCGAACGCGAGGAAGATCGCCATAGATATCTCAAGGTTCTGTATGCAAACGGATTGGAGATTCCTTCATGGCTGACATCGGATGGGACATTGCGATTGCTGGCATTGACGCTCCCAGCGTTTTTGAGGGACTTCGATGGGGTATTACTGATCGAGGAGCCAGAGAATGGCATCCATCCCCGAGCAGTCGAGACCGTTTTCCAGGCGCTCTCAACGGTGAGTTCTGCACAGATTCTGTTGGCCACCCACTCACCAATCATCCTCAGCATTGCTGAGCCTTCTCAAGTGCTTTGCTTCGCCAAAGACGAACAAGGTGCGACTGATATTGTTCGTGGTGACGAACACCCCGCATTGATCGACTGGCAACATGATGTCAGCTTGGGAACACTCTTCGCTTCGGGGGTACTCGGGTGAATGCTCCTAAAGACTTGATCATCCTTGTGGCTGATCTCGACCAGGAGAACGCCATCCTTGGACTGTTGAGGCGACATCAGTCACTTGGAACTCCTCCATTGACTTTTGATATTCGCAAGCATGATGGTCGAGATTCCGGATGCCGTACTCAAGGGCCAGACTTCCTTCGATCCTTTCACCGACAATATCGCCATGCCATCCTGTTGTTCGATCACGAAGGGGCCGGACGAGATAAACTTCCTCCTGAACAATTGGAAGTAGCTCTCGACAAGGAATTATCTCGTAATGGCTGGAATGACCGGGCTCGCTGCATTGTGATAGCACCAGAACTTGAGGCATGGGTCTGGAGTGGATCATCGGCTGTGGACCAATTGCTTGGCTGGACTCCACTGAATGATTTGCGTGGCTGGCTGAGAGGTGAGGGTTTGTTGGAGGCGAACACAGTCAAACCGTGCCGCCCCAAAGAAGCTCTCAAAGCAGCGATGAAGCAAGTGGGGCGAACACCAAAAGCTCCACTGTTTCGCAAACTGGCAGAGAAGGTCAGTTTTCAAAACTGCACCGACCGCGCCTTTGTTCGTCTACTGACCACACTGAGAACATGGTTTCCCGCCTCGACACCAGAAGAACCATCATGAACCCACGCCTGCACCGACACTTGGCCTGCCTGGTGTTGCTCGTTCTCTCCTCGCCAGTCCACGCCCAGGGACTTGCGATCCCCCGCGCTCAGGACCGGCCCCCCGGCCCAGCTCTCTCCGCTGAAGAGGCTGTTAAGCGCATGACGGTCCCGGAGGGCTTCACGGTGGAGATCGTGGCCAGCGAGCCGCAGCTCATGAACCCGGTGGCGATGTGCATTGATGAGCAGGGGCGGTTCTGGGTGACGGAATCGTTTGAGTACCCGCGCCGCGAAGCGGGGCCGGGGCGGGACCGGATCAAGGTTCTGGAAGATACGGACCAGGACGGGAAGGTCGACAAGGTCACGATCTTTGCCGAGGGGCTGAACATCCCGTCGGGGATCAACGTCGGGCACGGAGGCGTGTGGGTGTGCAATGCACCGGACTTGCTCTTCTTGGAAGACACCGACGGGGATCTCAAAGCTGACAAGACATCGGTCCTGCTGACCGGGTGGGGCCGCGACGATACGCACGAGTTGCCGAACTCGCTGACGTGGGGGCCGGATGGGTGGCTGTATGGACTGAACGGGGTGTTCAATTACTCGCATGTGAAGTACGGGAAGGACAACCCGAACCTGGCGAAGAATCCGGACCATCCCGGCTGGCCGCTGACGTGTGCCCTGTGGCGGATCAACCCGCATACGCAAGAGTTCGACATCTTCGCCGAGGGGACGAGCAACCCATGGGGGATCGCGATCAACGACGAAGGGGAGTTCTTCCTCTCAGCCTGCGTGATCGACCACTTGTGGCACATCACGCAAAGCGGCTACTACATCCGCCAGGGCGGCCCCTACCCGCCGCACACGTGGCCGATCGGGTCGATCGTCGAGCATAAGCATCAGAAGGCCGCGTACTGCGGGATCACCTGGTTCGACAGCGATGCCTACCCCGAGGAGTACCGCAAGGTGTTCTACATGGGGAACATCCACGGCGGCTGCATCAACGCCGACATCACCGAGCCCAATGGCAGCACCTACAAGGGGAAGCCGCACCCCGGTTTCCCGGCCAAACCCGGCACATGGGCAGCTGATGTCGACGGCAACCTGCGTAAGGAGGGGACGCCCGAGAAGACGATTCTCAAGGATCTGCTGACGGCGAACGATGCGTGGTTCATGCCGGTGGTGCAGAAGGTCGGGCCAGATGGGTGCCTGTACATCCTCGATTGGTACGACCGCTACCACTGCTATCAAGACGCCAACGCCGACCCCGCCGGGATCGAACGCGAGAAGGGGCGGCTCTATCGGCTGCGATACAAGGAGACGCCCCGGGCTCCGAAGTTTGATCTGGCGAAGGAGACGGATGAGCAGTTGATTGAGCGGCTGGGGAGTCCGAATGTGTATTTCCGGGAGACGGCGCAGCGGGTGTTGCAGGAGCGGGGCGGGGAAAGATGTGACATGCTTTACAAAGTGGTTACTTCGAAAGATTCACATGTATTGAAGAAGCGTCACGCCTTTTTCTCGATCATTGGAGCTTCCGCAAAGGATGCCACTCGAGTCGTTCAATTTAGCGTGACAAACGTCGACGACCCTGCTCTCAACATCTGGCTTCATATTTGGGGAATTCAAACATCTGTCTTCCAAGAGATGTTCAGCACGGATCTCCGTAATGCGACCCAACCAATTCTCGAAATTGAGGCGGAAGGGCGGGACTCGCAATCTGGAGTTCATCCTAGGCAATTTCTAGGCACTTGTGTTGCGATGTCCAAGCTCCAATATCAACCCGGTCAATTCGCCATTTGGTTGCACGCTGTTGCAACTCACCCAAATGACCATCTGACGGTGCAACTAAGCTGGCAAAACCTTCACTCGCTTCTCGAAGACCACACGGACGACTTCCTGATGGTCCTGGAGAAAGGCAAGTTCCTGCGGCATGCCTCAATCGCCAAACTGATGCCGCGATTTGCTGCGCGCATTCTGGCTCGCAAACAGTTCAACGCCGATGAGATCGCCAAACTATTGACGCTGCTGGCGGAGCAGGACAACGACGACTGCCGCGAGGCGGCGCGGTCGTTGCTGTACGCGATTGCCGCGAGTAGCCAGACCGGGGGGTTCGATGTTCCGAAGCGGGAGGCGCTGACAGCGGCTCTCGCCCCGACGTTCGCGGCGATCCACACCGCCGGAGACAAGCACGCTCTGTACGTTCCCGCGACTCAGCTCTCGGCGACGTGGGGCGATGCGAAGGCCATCGCCGCTGTCGAGAAGATGCTGGCCGAGACCCAGGACGAGCCACACAAGATCGGCTGCCTCAAGGCCCTCATCGGCGGCGGAGCGGCCTCAGCTCTCCCCTCTGCCGAGAAGCTGCTCGAGGGGTCGCCGGTGCCGACGCAGGAGCAAGTCCTCGCCTTACTCGGGCGAATGAACGCCCCGCAGATCGCCCCGACCGTCCTCAGCCGCTACGCCAAGTTCGACCCCGGTCTGCAACCTAAGGCCCTCGAACTCCTCTCCACACGGGTGGAGTGGTCAATTCCGCTGCTGGCCGCGATCAACGACAAGTCGCTGTCGAAGGACGCCCTCAACCTAAACCAGCTGCGGCGGATGGCGAGCTTCAAGGACGAGGCGTTCGCGAAGCAGTTCAAGACGATTTACGGCACGATCCGCGAGGGCCGCAACCCCGACCGCGAAGGGGTGATTAACTTCACCAAAGACTTCCTGCGAGGCACCCCCGGCGACGCCGAACGCGGGATCGCGGTCTACAAGAAGGTCTGTGCCCAGTGCCACAAAATGTACGGCAAGGGAGCCGAAGTCGGCCCGGACATCACCCTCAGCGGCCGCAACAACTGGGACCAACTGCTGAGCAACGTCCTCGACCCCAGCCTCGTCATCGGCGGCAGCTACCAAGCCCGCATCCTGCAAACCGCCGATGGCCGCGTCCTCACCGGCTTGCCCGTCGAGGAGACCGACCAACGCGTGGTCCTCAAGGTCCAGGGCGGGAAGCTGGAGACGATCCCTCGTGACCAGATCGAGGTCTACAAAGTGAGCGAAGTCTCGATGATGCCCGAACAACTCGAAAAGCAAATCACCCCCCAAGAACTCGCCGACCTCTTCAGCTACCTCGCCCTCGATAAGCCGCCGAGCGACCCCGCTGCGAAGTACCTGCCGGGGTATCCACGGGCGAAATGAGTAAGGGAGAATGGCCGCAAGAAACTCAAAAAACGCAAAAGGAAGAGGGAAGAGGGACTTGGAGTTCGGAAGCTTGCGAGATCTGAGTGCTGACAGCTCTCTCTGCCTCTGCATTTGTTTTGCGTCTTTTTGAGTTTTTTGCGGCCACCTCCACTTCTGCAAATCGCCATCACCCAGCACAGGAGCCCGCCATGCCGAAAGACCGCGTCTTCCAACTCTGCGACATCATTCGGGAAACCGGCTACGCGATCCACGAGTATCTCGGGCCGGGCCATCTGGAAAAGGTGTACGAGAACGCCCTCGCTCATCGCTTGG
>JANPCU010000349.1:0-7813 GCA_031431195.1 Planctomycetota bacterium
GTCGCCTTTTTCTCCGAAAAAGGGCGTCCTTTTTCGGAGAAAAAGGCGACAATCATCGACCTCAGCCCCCGCAGTCAGTGCCATTGAGTGATCGCCCACCGAAGCCGGACCGCGCAGTATGTCATATCTTCTCTCGGGGAGCACTGAGACATGTCGTAGGACGGACGTCCTCGTCCGTCCGTGAGGAAAGCCTCGAAGAGCGACGGACGAGGACGTCCGTCGTACGTCTCAATCCGTCCCGCGTGAAGTCTACTTGTGCGACGCACGAGTGCCCAGATACGGAGCACTTTGGCCTTACCGCACGAGACCCAGGTTGACTTCGAATGCTCCGATGAGAACTCCCTTGGCACCGTCGATGGCTCCCGCTTCGATGCGATCCGCGCGCGTCTCCGAGGCGATCATGTCGCGCCACTCTTCGATCATCGTCGCCACGTCATAGGCCCCCTGCACTGCCGACCACCGGACCGTGATCCGGTCATTCTCCTCCAAATCATGATCCTTGCGCAGCTGTTGCACTTGGCGAATCATGTCGCGGGCCATGCCTTCGCGGGTGAGGGCGGGGGTCAGGATCGTGGAGAGAGCGATCTGGATTCCGGTGTCATCGGCACAGGCCCAGTCGCTGGCCTGTTCGGTGCTGATGAGTACGTCTTCCGGGGCCAGTGTGACGGGCTGACCTTCGATGGTGAGGGTCACCGACTCACCCTTCCGCAGCGGAGCAAGTGTCGCGGCGTCGACTGTCGTCAGCGCCTCCTTGACCGCCCCCAACAACTTGCCGAGCTTCTTCCCGAGAGTCTTCAGGTTCGGCTTGTAGCTGTAATGGACGAGGGCATCGAGGTTGTCGGCTGGGGTAATCTGCTTGACGTTGAGTTCGTCGGCGATCACGTCGGCCAGAGCGGCGATCTCGGCGGACTCCTGCGGGTTGGCACAGGCGTACTTGAGTTCGGCCAGCGGTTGTCGCACGCGCTGATTGGCTTCTTCGCGAAGCCGGTGCCCCATCTTTACCACGCGCTGAGCCAGGACCATGCGGTGGTTGAGGGACGTGTCGATGAGGGCGGCATCAACTTGAGGATAAGGTTGCAAGTGGACTGAGTTTGGCGAGCCCCCAGCGTTAGCTGGGGGATGATTCACGCTTTCAACGAGGTTCTGATACATCCGTTCCGTCACGAACGGAATACACGGGGCGAGAAGCTTCGTCAGAGTGACCAGGACCTCGTACAACGTCTGATACGCCGCGAGTTTGTCCGCGTCCCACCCACTCCCCCGACTTACGTCGGAGGCTCGCTCGGAAATCTCTCTCGCCTTCCAGAACCGCTTGCGATTCCGGCGAATGTACCAATTCGACAAGTCATCAATAAACGCAGCTGCGGCTTGTGTCACGCCGGGCGTGTTGTAGTTCTCGAACTCGGTGCGGCAGGTGCCGATCAGCACGTTGAGGTTCGACAGAATCCAGCGGTCGATCTCGGGCCGCTCGCTGACTGGAACCGAGGGCAGAGTCGGATCGAACCCGTCGAGGATCGCGTAGTTCACGAAGAACGAGTAGCTGTTCCAGAGCGGGATCAGGACCTGCCGCCGCACTTCATCGGCGGGCGTACTCGTGACCTTGCAGGTCGGAGCCCCTTCGAGGGTCTGCGAGATCGGGCCGTCGACCGTTTGCAGCGTGACCGGCTCACTGCCATGCCGAGTGCCGAACCGCAGGTCCTGCGCCGGGTTCTGAGCGAGGTACAACCACCGCAGCGTGTCGACGCCCAGTTGCTCCGCAGCCTCTTCAAACCAGATGGCTGTGCCGTCCGACTTGTGCATCGGCTTCCCGTCCTCGTTCATGACGAGACGGTGGCCGAGGAGGGTCTTGAAGGGGCGTTTGCGGAGACCGTTGAGAGTTGAGGGTTGAGGGTTGAGGGTCAGAGGGTTGTTGGCAAGCGAGCTGTCTTCACTTTCGCTCAACGCTAAACCCTCAACGCTCAACGGTTCCTCCCACCCCATCATCGTGGCCAACGACAGCAGCGAGTAGAACCAATTCCGGAACTGCCCGGGGAAGCATTCGGTCACGAGATCGGCGGGGAACCAGTCGGCCCAGTTCATGGCCGTTTTGGGGTAACGACCGTTGTAGTTCAGCGTCGAGAACGGCACGATCCCGGCGTCGAGCCACGGGTTGCCGACATCCTCGATGCGTTCAAGGATCGCCCCAGTTTTGAGGCTCTTGATCTTCACCTTGTCGATCCACGGACGGTGCGGCGTGTGGCCTTTGAACTCGTCCCAGCCTTCGACCGCGCGCTCTTCGAGTTCGGCCAGTGAACCCATCACATCGAAGTCGGTCGGGTCAGCTGGGTTCACCCAGATCGGCAGGGCCAGACCCCAGAACCGCTTCTTCGAGATCATCCAATCCCGCATCAGGCTCAGCCACTCGACCTCGCGTTCCTGCCCCTGGATCGAGTCCGGCAGCCACGTAATCGCCCGCGTGACCTCCTTGATCTCCTCCCGCCAATCCATGTTAATGAACCACTCGTCGACCAGCCGAAAGATCAGCTCATCTCCCGTCCGCCAGCAGTGCGGATAGATGTGCGGGTAGGTCTCGACATACACCAGAAACCCATTCGCCTTGAGGTGCTCGAACACCAGATCAGCGGTCTTCGGGTCGGTCGCGTTGAGGCCGGTGAAGGGGCCGAACTTGATTTGTTCATTGATTCTGAATCCCTTTCCGAATGTTGCGTCCTCTAGAAGCGGAGCAATGGACGAAAGACCGAGTTTCTTACCGAGTGCATGGTCAACATCACCACAGCCGGGGGCAATATGTACGATCCCGGTTCCTTCACCGGCGGTGACCATCGGTGTGCCTTTAAAGTCACGGCCTCCGTCAACGACTCGATGTGAACGAGCAGTCGATCTCGTCGGGAGGTTCTCGATGGAGAAAACGAACGAACGCATCGCTCGAACACATGCGTTACGAAGACTTTCAGCATTCGCCGATTGCGAAAACAAGAGGAACAACTCCTCCCATGCCCGTTTCAGATCAACTCTTTCATCGTCGTCCAACCCGAGTTGCCAGTTGAGATCAAAAGCGTCCAACTCCACGAGAGCGTTGCGAAAACTATTCTCTCCCGCGTCGGCAGTCGGAGGATCTACTCCTAGTCCCAGGCTAGTTGCCATCGCCCCGTATATCTCCTCCAAATCTCGAAGAAAATCGAGCTTGGAGGGAACAT
The DNA here is from genome assembly GCA_031431195.1 of Planctomycetota bacterium. Taxonomy (GTDB): domain Bacteria; phylum Planctomycetota; class Planctomycetia; order Planctomycetales; family Planctomycetaceae; genus TH-plancto1. The sequence continues at coordinate 3,198 of JANPCU010000349.1, forward strand.
ATCCGTGATCCTTGTACTTATCAAGAAGCCTCCGAATCTTTGAACTTGATGGCCAAAACAATCCCGTCGTCCCGAGTTCCCGATGCCCGATAGTAGACGGGTAGCCGCCACGATCTTGCTGTGCCGCGAGATCATCGAACGGCCCCTTGTACCGCCATCCCACCATGTCGGCTCCACTTACGGTTCCTTCGACCTCGTACCCGCCGTTCTCCTTGAAGATCTGGGCGATCGTCTTCAGCTTGGGGCAGTCCTTCGGCCAGGCCCACTCGGGTCGACCGAACCCTTCTTTGAACTCCTTTTCCAGACGTTTGAATTCGAGGTTATCTTTGGCGAAGTAGTAGTAGGCCGGCTCGGTATCGCCCTTGACCTTCCCCTTGAGACGCACATATTCCAGATCAGGGTTGATGGCCGCTGCGACGTTGGAGGTCAACGTCCAGGGGGTGGTGGTCCAGACCAGTAGGTATTCACGGAGTTTCTCTTCTCCGTGCCTCCGTGCCTCCGTGGTGAATTCTTCTGTCGAGCCGGAAGAACCATCCGGCTCACGCCGGACGCTCGCCTGGATGAGTGGAAACCGCACAAAGCACGACCGGTGCGTGGTCAGCTTGCGCCCGTCCGCGATTTCCATCTGCGAGTACGCGCTCCCCGCGCGGCCGCTCCAGGGCATGACATCGTGGCCCCGGTAGATCTTGCCGCGCTGGTGGCACTTCTTGATGAACGACCAGATCGTCTCGTTGTTCTCGGTGCTGAACGTGAAGTAGCTGCCGCCCCATTCCGGGTTGCCGAGTTGCTCGACCAACCGCTCGGCGGTGTCGGTCGCGACGACGCCCTTGGGTGCGGTGATCGTCATTGGCTGCTCAGTCCCGATCGCCGATGCTAACCGCCGCAACTGGTCCGGGTCGTCCCACTCCATCCAATAGCCCAGCCGGATCGACTGCTCGGTTTGGCGAGCGGCGAACTTCAGCACGCGCTTCTTGCACTCCCACACGAACTTGTCGATCCCATACTCGGCGATCGCCGTCTTCGTCCCCAAGTTCAGCTGCTTCTCGACCTCGACCTCGACCCAGAGACCCTGGCAGTCGAACCCGTTCTGGTAGCGGAGTTCGCGCCCGTTCATGGCGTGATAGCGGTGAAAGACATCCTTGTATGTTCGCCCCCACGCATGATGCACCCCCATGGGGTTATTGGCGGTCATCGGTCCATCAATGAACGACCACTTCGGCCCGCCCGCGTTCTGTGCCTTTAAACGGTCAAAGATCCGCTGCTGCTGCCAGAAGCGGAGGACTTCGTGCTCGCCGGACACAAACTGAGCTTCGTCAACACGTTGGAACATGACCATCCGACCGGGAAGAGACCGTGGCGTCGCGAAGGCCTCACTGCCCCGCAACAAGTGGTGTAGCTTCGCAGGTCGAGACAAGTGAGCCAAGGGACCGGCCCGCAGGACTCAACGAACGGCAATCAATCCGGAACTGGAGTCTGGCCCCCAGGTCCGGACGAACTCTTTCTGGTCGGCGTACGTTGATGGGCGACTCGCTCGGACCTGGGGGCCAAGCTACAGATGATCGGCAACCGCCAGCGCGTTGCGTAACATGAACATGTGTTTACTGTTACTGAACTTGCGTATACATTTATGCCGAAGGATCAGTTGTCCACCCCGGAGGCCCCCATGCTGCGACTCTTGTTTCTCGACATGAATGCGTTCTTCGCTTCAGCTGAACAGCACGCCAACCCCCGATTCCGGGGCAGGCCGCTGGTGGTGGCTCCTTTGCAGACCGATTTCACCTCGTGCATCGCGGTCAGTTATGAGGCCCGCCCGTTTGGGATTCGAACGGGAACTCCGGTCGGAGAGGCGCGGCGGCTCTGTCCGGGGCTGATCGTGGTGCCTTCGCGGACGGACGTTTATGTCCGCCTGCATCACCAGATTTGCGAGGCGGTCGAGCGTGTGCTGCCGGTGACGCAGGTGCGGTCGATCGATGAGATGGAATGTCGGCTGTGGCGGGAGGATCGCGATCCCGAGGCGGCGGTCGCTCTGGGGCAACAGGTGAAAGAGTCGGTTTACACGCATGTGGGGCCGACCTTGCGCTGTTCGGTCGGGCTGGCTCCGAATGCGTGGCTGGCCAAGGTCGCCTCCGATATGCAGAAGCCGGACGGACTCACGTGTATTCAGCAGAGCGAGCTGCCGGACCGGCTCTTCTCGTTGGAGCTGACCGACCTGCCGGGGATCGGAGCCAATATGGAACGGCGACTGCACGCCGCCGGGATCACCACGGTTCAAGAGTTGTGTACACGGTCGGAATCGGAGTTGCAGCGGGCGTGGGGCAGCGTGATTGGGGCGCGGTGGTGGCATCTGCTGCGCGGCGAGGACTTGGCACCGGTGCCCACACGGACACAGTCGATCGGGCACGAGCATGTCCTGCCCCCGGAGATGCGCTCCGCCAAGGGAGCCCACGGCGTCCTGACCCATCTGATCCACAAGGCAGCCACGCGCGCTCGCGCCACAGGCTATCGCGCAGGTCGGCTAGCGATCGGCTTGCGCTTCGTCGGAAATGCCGAATGGCAGACCGATACCCGCATCAGTCCCCACACCCACGACTCCCTGTCACTCATTCGAGCGTTTGAGCGTCTCTGGTCGCGCCGCCCCGGCGAAGTCAGCCACTACCGCATCTTCAAAGTCTCGGCCACGCTGCAAGACCTGCGCGCGGAAGGGACCGTGCCCGAATCGCTCTTCCCCGAGGATCGCCGACTGCACGCCCTCTCCGCGGCCATGGACCAGATCAACCGCAAATTCGGTCGCCAATCCCTGGTCCCCGGCGGCATGCACCAGTACCGCGACACCGCCCCCGACCGCATCGCATTCCATTCGATTCCCGAACTGGAGCCGACTCGCCATTCGTGACGGCTCTCTGTCGAATTGTTCTTCGTGATTGGTCCGTCCAGGGCGGAGTCTCACTTGAGAGCCTCTCCGAGAACCCCTGCCGTTTGTCATGCGGTGAGGGCGAATGGGAGGTGGAGTAGACCGAGGTCATTGGCAGCTTTCTTCCCCAGCGGATCAGCCGTCGACGGGGGCTGTTGGTCCAAGAGTGCTTGCGTTCGACGATCCAGCGGCGGGCTTGCGGCGGGCGGGGGTGTCTTCGGCTCTTCACCCTTGTGAGGGACACGAGCTGTGTCGCCACGTCGAGCGATGGTCTGGCGGATGGCTAGGGCATCGTCGCCCTTGTCCGCGCACCAATGTCTGATCGTGGGCGTTCGCCACCGCGATCGGCTCGCCGCGTGCATCGGTCAGCACCGACCGCTTGCCCCCCATGAATGAAGTCGCGAAAGTCCAGTTTCGTCATTCCGCCATGAATTTTCGCCGATTTGAATGACGCACACAATTGCAACAGTCCGATCCATAGGTGAAAACCTCTTCGATCTGATAGCCTATTTTCGACTTGGAGAATTGGGGACGACATCCGTGGATTTCCCCTCCGTTGATGCTGAAGGAAGACACGATGAGCAGCGGTCGCTTCAATCTCCCCACGTTCACGCTGGGCGGCCGTCAGTTCTGGGCGGATAGACAGTTCTTTCGCGGTTGGCGGATTCAGCAGCATGTCCTGTCCGGGCATTACCGACTTCTCGACCCCGCCGATATTCGCCGGGCTTGGGGAACTCTGGCGGAGTGTCAACAGGCCCTCTCGGACGAGAAAGTCGCCCGCCAACTCGCCCCGATGAGCGGCACCGCAGTCATCACTCTGCACGGAATCCTGCGGTCCTCCAAATCGTGGACCGACTTGCAACGAGTGCTCCAGCCGGACGGATATACATTCGTCAGTTTCGACTACCCCAGTACGCAACGGTCCATCAGCGAGTTTGCGGATCAGCTGCAAGGACTGATCGCCTCGCTCGAGGGGATCGAGCGGATTCACTTTGTCGTCCACAGTATGGGCGGGTTGATCGTCCGGCGTTGGTGTCAGCAATACTCCGACCCGCGCGTGGAGCGACTGGTGATGATTGGCACGCCGAACAGCGGGGCCGAGGTCGCCTCGATGCTTCAAAAGAACCTGTTGTTCCAGCTGATCTTTGGTCCCTCGGGACAGGAGTTGGTCGCGGACCCCGAGACGTTCATCAGCACGCTTCCGCTGCCCACGATGGAGTTCGCAGTCATTGCGGGTGCCAAAGGGGATCCCGATGGATTTAATCCACTGATTCCCGGCGATGACGATGGGATTGTCACGGTACACAGCGCCAGACTGCCCGGAGCGCGGGACTATATGACGGTTCGCTCACTGCACTCGTTTCTTCCGTGGCACCCCGAGGTGATGGACGCCACCCGGCGGTTCCTGAGCACTGGGGCGCTGCGAGCCACAGGGGTGCGTGAGCCGATCCCTCGGGAAGTCTAGTGGTCCACCAAGTTGAACTTGTGGGCCAGAACGTGGGCGGACGCCAACAAGCGGTCGCCGAAGCCCACAAGTTGATGTTGGTGGACCATTAAATGCCTCCCCGCACAAGCGAAAGTGCGGGGTCAGGCGGTGAGCAGTGAACGATAGGCTTGGCCTTCGATCTGGTGCTTTCGGTGTTTCAACCAGCGGAGGGTGGCGGCGATCAGACCGTCGATCGTGGGGTGTTGGTGGTTGCGGGTG
>JANPCU010000350.1:0-3854 GCA_031431195.1 Planctomycetota bacterium
GCTTGGGATACCAGAGTTCGAGATCCTCGTAATCGTCCCCGACGAAGCAGAGAAGTTTGAGACCGTGCAGCGAGGGAGTGGGCATGAGAGTTCTGCACCGTGTATTGATGAGTGAGTCGCCGTTCTCCGCTCGGCTTCGAAGACTTCGCGTCGCAGCTAAACGGAAACGGGTACGGGTTCGAGCGATCGGGGCTACGGAGCGGGCACCACGAGTTGCGGGCCGTCGAGCGTGTTATTGTAGCGTTGGCGGAACTCGAAGAACCGGGTCTCCGAAGTGTCGAGGCTCGACTGCACTGCGGCTCCGAAACGAACGGCTGTGCTGGCATCATTGCCGAGTGAGAGGGCACTGGCGACCTTAAGAATCTCCTGCACCTGCGGGTCTTGTTCGAGGCGTTTGACCGCCTCGTCCTTGATCGTCGCCGGGTCAGTCGTCGTCTCGTTGGTCCAGAGGATACGGTACGTGCCATCATCCATGCGGGCGAAGAAACTGGTGGAGACCGTCGCCGGGCCGCCGCCGGTAATCTTCGGAATACGGGTCACGCGGAAGCCGCGCCGATCGAGGGACTTCGCTTCGGCGATGGCGGTCGACTGCCAGTCGGCCTTCGCGGGCTTGTTGCCCGGCGGTGTCAGATTCAAACCGCCGAGATCGAGTCCACCCAAGTCAAGGCCTTCCAGTTGTCCTTGCAAAGCATCCCCAGCTGTCTGGGCCAGGAGGGCCGCGAGGTCGGGCTTGGCGACTCCCTCGCCGACGCGCACGACCATATTTCCGGTTCCTTGAAAGTCGAGCCGATCGCAGTACTCGTATTCGAAGATCGCCTGCCGGGCGGCCCACTCATTCGCGGTCTGCAGCTGGCCGGTGGGGAGTCGATCCGAGAGGTCAACCTTCTCAGTCTGCCACTGGGGATTCTGTTTAGCGACGGCGGTCTTCAAGGTCGTCAGCACGGTCTCCTCGACCCGGTCCAACCGCTCACTCCAGGCCGCCAGCACCACTTGCCGCGAGGCCGCCGGCGCCATGAACACTCGGCGGACGCGGTCTGCGGGCGTGGTCACGACGACGAACTGCGAATCCGGGATAGCCGCTGGATCAACCACTTTGGCCAGTCTCGCGAGTTCGCGCTTCAGGACGGCGACCAGTCGAGTCTCGGCGGCTCGCTCTGTCTTCCACGTCTCAATCCGCTCCCGCAATTCCTTGCGCGAGGCGGCCTGCGTGTCACTGGCCTCATTGTCGAGCTGCTTCAGAATCTCCGGTTGCTTCGCGTTCAGCCAGCTGCGCTGAACCGCCATCCGCAGTTCTTTCTGATCGCGGCTCAGCACCGCGCCTCGCAGTTCGACGCCGCCCTTGAGGAGGGTGATATCGACACCGAACCGCTGGGCCTCGCGCGGAGAGATCTCGGCGTGCGCGAGCGAGACCATCGTCAACAAAAGGGCGCAGATCAGAAGCGAAACCACATGTCGCATGACCGCCTCCCAATCAGGAAAGTGAGAACGCTATCCCCAGAGAACCGACCCCGGAGGGGTCACAGCGATTAGCCGGTGGTTGAGCGCAGCGACACCACCGGCACACGGGCATTGAGACGATTTGAATCCCGGCAGGGATTCTAGAAGAGCCGCTCCGTTGCGTTCGACTCTCTGGCATCCCTCCGGGATGCTGAGGCTCATGAAGCCAGTCACCGGTGGTGTCGCTCCGCTCAACCACCGGCTAAGGGCTGCCATCCCTCCGGGATGAATCTAGTGCAGCCCCTCTCGCTGAAAGCTGACCGCTTTACTCCGTCTTCAGCACCACATCCTTCATCTGCACGATCATCGCTGGACCGGCGTGCAGCTGAAGTGCCAGCTTGCCCGACTTCGCAGCCCGTTCGGCATGCTCATCGACCACTTCACAGGTCATGTGGCCGTTGATGAAATGCTGGAGTACGTTCCCCTGGGCCACGATGCGGTACTCGTTCCACTCTTCGTTCTGAATCGCCGCCTGTAGCTCTTCGGTCGTCTTCTCGGTCTTGGCGGTCACGGTCTTGACCATCTTGTTCTTGTCGTTGGTGTCAGCGGTCAGCTTGGTCCGCTCACCCCGAGCCGCAAGAATGCCGCGACCGCGCTCTTCGTAGTTGATCCCGCTGTAGGTCTGGCCCGCTTCGAAGTCGGCTTGATATCCACCGACGATCGGACCGGTCTCCTCGTTTTCGGAGATGACCTTACTGCGGTACTGCATGCCGGAGTTCCCCGCGACGATGCGGTACTTGAAGGTCAGTTCAAAGTCCGACACCTCACCCGACCAGACCAGGAACGTGTTGTTCTTGATCGGTTTGTCGGCTGAGGTCTTGCCGGTGATCGCCCCGTCCTCGACCGTCCACAGATCCTTGCGGCCGGCCCAGCCGGTCAGATCCTTGCCATTGAACAGCTGCTTCTCTTCGGCCTGAGCCGCGACAGCCGAGAGAGCGAAAACCGCGAACGCGAACAGTGAGCGACGAATCATGAGGGGAGACTCCCGGGAAACTGGTTCAGTGGAAGCGAAAACCGCTCCCGTCATGATATCGCCAGTTCCGCCCGTCCGCATCTCGTCAACGCAGTTCTGACTCCAAAGACGAAACATGAATCGCACATCTTCAGCAGTTCGCGTGGACTAAAGCCTACGCGACTCATCTCTCCCCCAAGTGATCACCCGACTGAAAGTGATCGAGTCTCGTACATAAATTAACATCAGCGAATGTCGCAACACATTTGGGGAGACACGTTTGCTCGCCTTCGCTAGACTTCGACCGCAGATGGCACTTTTCTCACTCACCATCCACCATTCATCCCTAGCCACCCCCCTCCACCCCTCTCCCATGCAAATTCTCGTCACCGGCGGCGCTGGCTTCCTCGGCAGTCATCTCTGCGATCATTTGATCGCACGGGGCGACACTGTCATCTGCCTCGACAACTTCTTCTCGGGACGGAGGGAGAACATTGCCCACTTGATCGGGAACCCCCGATTCGAGTTGATCCGGCATGACATCGTCGACCCCATCAAGGTCGAGTGCGAGCAGATCTACAATCTCGCCTGCCCGGCCTCACCAGTGGCGTATCAGTACAACCCGATCAAGACGATCAAGACCTCGACGATCGGCATGATCAACGTCCTGGGTCTGGCGAAACGCTGCCGGGCGAGGATCCTGCACACCTCGACCAGCGAAGTCTACGGCGACCCCGAAGTCCATCCGCAGACCGAAGACTATTGGGGCCACGTCAATCCGCTCGGCCCGCGCAGCTGTTACGACGAGGGGAAGCGCGTCGCCGAATCGCTGTGCATGAACTACCACCTGGCCAACGGCGTCGCGGTGCGGATCATGCGGATCTTCAACACGTACGGGCCGAAGATGGACCCGAACGATGGCCGCGTGGTGTCGAACTTCATCATGCAGGCCCTGCGGAACGAGCCGATCACGCTGTACGGCGATGGCAAGCAAACCCGCTCGTTCTGCTACGTCAGTGACAACATCGACGGAATGATCAAGCTGATGGATCAGGACAAGACCATCGGTCCGATCAACATCGGCAACCCGGTCGAGAACACCATGATCGAACTGGCGAACGAGGTCATCGCTCTGACCGGCTCGAAGTCGAAACTCATCAACGTCGATCTGCCCAAGGATGACCCCAAGCAGCGCTGCCCCGACATCACCAAGGCGAAGACCATTCTCGGCTGGGAGCCGAAGGTGAACCTGCGGGAAGGGCTCACGAAGACCATCGAGTACTACAAGGCCACGCAGTTCGGCAAGTAGAACAGCGTAGGGTGGGACCAGCTCGCTTTGGCTCGCAGGCCCACCACGCTCAACATTGCCCCAGTCGAATGGTGGGCCTGCGCCCAAAGCGGCTGG
>JANPCU010000351.1:0-6628 GCA_031431195.1 Planctomycetota bacterium
GCCTCGGTCCACCGGATTTCTATCGCGAGCGTTATTCCCGGGGTCCACCACCCGGGTGCCATTCGCCTCCCGACGACCCCGTCGAGTTGGTACGTCGACCACGGCGTTAGACTTCACGCGGGACGGATTGCGACGTACGACGGACGTCCTCGTCCGTCGCTCTGCGAGGCTTCCCTCACGGACGGACGAGGACGTCCGTCCTACGAAATGTCTCATTTCTCTCCGCGAGAAGTATGAGGCGCACGTTACGTCTGCCCACGTTCTGGCGAACGTGGCCACGCCGCGACCTACGCTCGCCCGGCCTCAGCTCGCTTCCACGCGATCACGTCGTCCAAGATCTGCGAGAGTTTCATCCCCGGTGCATGACCAATCGTTTGGGCCAAGCGATCCACACATGGCACCCGCCGCTGCACGTCTTCGAAGTTCTCGCCGTACGCCTGGATGTACGGCATGAACTCGATCGCCACAGCAGGATTCACCTTCTCGATGACTGTCTTCGCCAATTGCAGCACACTGACAGCCTGGTCGCTGCCGATGTTGAAGATGCGCCCTTCAGCTGCAGGCGTGTTGGTGAGTTCAATGACGCAGTCGACGACTTCTTTGACATGAGCAAAGCAGCGGACCTGTGAGCCGTCGTCGTAGACCACAATTGGTCCACCACTGAGGGCTTGGTCGACGAAGCGGGGGACGACCATGCCGTAGTTGCCGACCTGCCTCGGTCCGACGACGTTGAAGAACCGTCCGCAAACGACCTTGAGTCCGTGCATCTTGTGGTAGGCAATCGCCAGAAACTCGTCGATCGCTTTCGACGCTCCGTAAGCCCAGCGCGGCTTCGAGGTCGGGCCGAAGACGAGATCGTCCTCCTCGTTCCAGACCTCTTTGGGATTCTTACCGTAGGCTTCGCTGGTACTGGCCAGGTAGACTCGCTGGCCTCCCTGAACGGCCAACCGCAGCAGGAACTCCGTCGGGTAGATGTTGGTCTCAATCGTCAGCACCGGGTTATCAGCGACCAGCTTCACGCCGACCGCAGCTGCCATATGGTAGATGGTGTCAGTCCCGCGCACGGCGTCAGTCAAGGCCATCTGGTCGGTGATCGATCCCTGGATGATTCGGAGATTCGGATGCCCTTCAACCGCCCTCAGATTGGCGGCCCGCCCAGTCGACATATTGTCGAGGACGGTGACCCGATGCCCCTGAGCCAGGAGGCGTTCGGTCAGGTGACTGCCGATGAACCCGGCCCCGCCGGTGACCAGACAATGTGACATGGTGAAGCCTTGGGACGAGCGACTCTGTGGGAGAGGTGAGTCTGAGTATGAACAGACCACAGATCAAGTCAGGAGTCTAGGGCAAGGCAGCCGCCAGAGCGAGTTCCGTGTCCCCTGTTGTCAGCCGCTCATGAAAATGTCATGCCTCACGAGGCTTCGCCTCAGACCGACAAAATTGAGGATGGGCTCCGGTTGTGCCGAGTGGGGGTTGAGCTTCGCCCTCCCGACCTGGGCGAACCCCCAGATCAAGCGTGGACGAACCACGAGTCCTCTTCAGATTGGCTCAATAATTCAGCTCAGGGGGCATTGTCGATGGGCCGGGGTGCTCAACTAACGGGGCCATCCGCTAAGCCTCTTGACCCCACCCCCCGAGGATGGGAACGCACACATTCGCCTCGCCCTCTGAAGGAGTGATACAATATCCACTGATTCGAGTCCCGATAAACTGCAGGAGTCCCACGATGTCTCATCTCCTCATCTCCAGTGACGGATCTGACCAGGCACATGCTGCTCAGGAGTTCGTTGCCAGCTTGCCGTTTGCCGAGCGGCCCGACGTCCGGCTAATTGCGGTCACTCCGCTGCCCGTCACGCTGTCGGAATACTACGTCGAGGACGTGCTGTTTCAGCAGGCCCATCAGATTCAGAACACGGTCGTCGCCCCCCGCATGACCAAGGAGGCTGAGCGCCTCAAGCCATCGTTCGCCTCCGTCACGACCGACCTGCGCATCGGCGACCCGGCCAATGAGGTTCTCTCCGCAGCGAAGGAACACCCCACCGATGTGATCGTGTTGGGCGCACGGGGGTTGTCGGCGATTCCTCGACTGCTGCTCGGCTCCATGTCGGACTACATCTGCCGCCATGCCACTCAATCTGTGCTGGTGGTTCGCACGAGACCGCACCCACATGAGACAGCTGGGCACGCTCCCGTCTCACCGCCGCGCCGCATCCTCTTCGCGACCGATGGCTCTCCCGCCGCCAATCAAGCGATCGACCGCCTAGCCGCGTGGAAGTGGCCCGCCGATGCCGTTGCCAAGGTGATCGTCACTCACCAACTCGTCACCGCCTTCGGTGTCGAGATCGTCCCCGTGGACGAGCCCTACTTGACCGCTGAGCGTCTGGAAGCCGAGGCGATTCTGGAGTCAGCTGCGCTGCGATTGAAGCCCGCGTTCGCTCAAATCGAGACCGCCAATCTCCACGCCTCGCAAATCGCCAACGCCATTGTCCAGGAAGCCGACACCTGGAAGGCCGACCTGCTCGTGATCGGCAGCCGCGGCCACGGTCGCTGGGAGCGATTCTTGCTTGGCAGCAACTCTCTCAGCATCCTGCACCATGCCCACTGCTCCATCTGGATTGAGAAGCTGCCGCAGCCGCCTGCTGCCTCTTGAAATGCAGCCAGAGCATCGACGAAGAGGCCACGATACTGCTGCGAGGGGCTCAGTCCGCTCAGTAATTCTGTTCGCGGTTCTCGGGAAGATCGTTCCGAAGCGGCTCGCAATGACGATGTAGCGTCCTCAACCAATGACTTCCGGGATCACTTCGGCGTTCTCGGGCAGGAGCGGGTACTCTTGGCCGTTGGCTCCGTGGATGGTGCCATGCGGGTGGATGCCGAGCAGGTGGTACATCGTGGCGAGCAGTGATTTGGGCGAGACCGGGCGATCGGTAACATCGCTGGCAATGGAGTCGGTGCCGCCAATGACTTGGCCGCGTTTCACGCCGCCGCCGACGAAGAGCGTGCTATAGGCTCTCGACCAGTGGTCGCGACCGCCGCCGCTGACGTTGGTTTGGATTCTCGGCGTGCGACCGTGTTCGCTCATCAACACCACCAGCGTGTCGTCCAGCATCCCGCGCTCTTCGAGGTCGAGGATTAGCCCCGACAGCGCCCGGTCAAGTCCCGGCAACAGTTGATCGACCATCCTCGGGAAGTGCTCGTAATGGGTGTCCCAGGCATCGCCCGCCAGACCGTACTCGTCCCAGAAGACCGACACCAGCCGCGTGCCCGCTTCGACCATGCGGCGAGCGGCGAGGCACGACTGACCGAACAGCGTTCGCCCGTAGCGGTCGCGGGTGTTGTCGTTCTCGGTGCGGATATCGAGGGCCTGGCGGACCTTCGGCGAGGCGACGACGTTGTACGCCATCTCCTGGTACTGGTTGTAACTCGCCCCGCTCTGCGACTGATCGAGGTCGCGCCGCGAATTGTCGAACTGCTCCACCAGCGACTTGCGGCGGAGCGTGCGGTCGATCGCCAAATCGGGCAAGGCGTCCATCGCCGCCAGCCGGAAATGCGAGTCCGCCGAACAGCCGAGATACGGCTCTGGGCCGATGTACTCAAAGCCGGGGCGGGCCTTGCGAATCGTCTTGGTCCCCTGCCCCACGAACTCGGTCCACACCGGATTCGCCGCAGCTCCGAGGAACGCCCCATAGGGCCCCGCTCGGAACGGTTGGTCGGAACGCTTGCTGCTGAACGGGAACGGCAGGGCCACGTTTTGGAGGAACTCCGCCCCTTGGCCCCCGCGAGCAATCCGGTCGTAATGCTCGACGCACGAGCCGAAGTACGGATGGTGACGCTCATCGCGCGGGTTCAGCTCCATACTCACATCAATGCTCGACACCCCGGTCATCGCGAACGCCACCCCATGCAGCGGGTAGGGATGCGACACCGACCGAATCACCGTCGTGCGGTCCATCACCTTCGCAAGCTGCGGCAAATACTCGCACACATCCAGTCCCGGCAGCGACGAGGCGATCGGCTGCATTGAGCCGCGAATCTCGACCGGAGCCTGCGGCTTCATGTCGAAGGTTTCGAGCTGGCTGGGGGAGCCGTACAAGAACAGAACGATGCAGTTCTTGGCCTTCCCAAACCCGTTCGTGATGCCGGAGCGGTCGGGAGCCACGGCAGCTTGAGCCTCCGCCCGGAGCAACCCCGCCAGCCCGAGGCCCCCGATCGAGGAGCCTCCCACTTGCAGCAAATCACGCCGCGTAAACCCATCACACAGCGTCTTGGGTGAACCGAGAACGCGCAGCATGTCCATTCTCCGGCACGAGTAAAGATCAACAGTAGCTTATTCGACAGGAGGGCCAAACGCAATCAGAATAGTTAGAAAGAACGCGGATCGGGCGAGCGTCCGGCGTGAGTCGGATGGTCAATGATCCACAAACGGTTTCGCCTCTGGGGTGAGATATGGGGGTGCGTCTGCATCGGCGGCGATTCTCCGAAATCACTGTCTGCGGGCGACTTGTGAGTGGTTTTGCAGAACGAGCGTTGCCCAGCGATTTCGGAGAAATCGCTGGCGATTACGGTTCAATGCGCTATTTTGAGGGGACGGGAAGTGTCGGAAAGAACTCAAGGAGTTGTTCACGGGATGCAAGGTGGGATTGGTGTTTGTGACTGCGTTTGAAAACCGTCGCTCGATGCCGTCTTTCGTTTCTCAAATGGCCTGGGAATCAGAGGTCTGGATTGCTGAAGATCCTGACCGCATGATTCATTTCAACGGGGAGCGGTTCCCTGGTCCATCTCCGGCATGTATTGCCAAATTCGCGATTCCATTGGGGCTTGTCCACCGACTCCGCCTTCATCGCAGAAGCAACGCATCCGCGAACACGGGAAACAGCTCGATGCTCATCGCCAGCGGGAACAGCGACTGCATCCCGATCTGACGATGACCGGGATCTATCACATGCTGGAGATGCTGCGGGGGATTGAAGCCGCACAGAGTGCCAAACGAGCCGGAAGCGTCAGCGCCCGGAGTTCTACAAGTTCGGCGAATGAGTTCACTCAGAATACTCCGGGCGCTGGCGCTTCCGGCTCGGGGGAAGAAGAGGGCAACGACGAAGAATGTGCTCAGGCGAAGAAGGGCGGAAAGAAGAAGCCCGCGCCGATGTCGGCCAAGGCCGCCAAATCCGCATGGCCTGCCACTCTCCCCGAACGCATCCGCGCCGTCCGCCAAGCCCTGACCACTTCTCAAAAAAAACGCCACAGCTGCCCACATCGCGGGCCAGTTCAGCCGAGCCAATAAGCCCCTCGTCGCCGAACTCCTCGAAACGCTCGTCGCGGTCGGTCAGGCTCGCGTGACGGCGAGTGGCGAGTATGCTTCGTGATGGGGGAAGCCAAGACGGTTCCCGCCGGATCGTCCATTTCGAGTCTGAGGACCGTTGTGAAACTCCCCGAAAGCTCCCCGTCCATCCGCATTTGCACCTGTGCCTCCCTCCGTGACCAGTCCGGTCTAAACCCGTTGCTGGAGATCCTGGTCTCGGGTGGAGACTCGCGTTCGTTGGCAGCGGGGCGGCCGGAGGAGGTGGTGATTCTGGACCGGCGGGGGGGTGGGCTGGCGTGTTTGGGGGCCAGTGTGGATCGGGAGCGGATCGCGATGATCGGGCCAATCCTGGCTGAGAGGCCGCTGGAGACGACCGAGCGGTTGGCGATCTGGCATGTCGCGCTGGGGTGGGCCCTCGCTCAGAATCCAGCCGCGATTCAAGTGGCGTGTGATGAGACCACGGAGGATCGTGAGCTGCTGGCGGGGCGGGGATATCCGATCACCACGGAGATCGGTTCGTTTGTGTGCGACCAGATCCCGTGGATGATTTCCGATGATGCTGCGATGGCGTTGTGCGCTCTGGATCCCAGTTCGGACGAGCTGGTGACTTTAGTGCAGCGCACATTCGTGGAGTCGCTCGACATCCCCGAAGCCCTGCCGCTGCGCAGCCCCCGGCTGATGATCCAGGGCTGGATTGAGGATGGCGAGACTCACTCCTGGGTCGCTCAATCACCCGAGGGACCGGTCGGGTTGCTGGTCGCTCATCAGCGCGGCGAAACGGCGGAGATCACCTATGTTGGAGTCGTCGACGGACAGCGGCGTCGGGGCTGGGGAACACGGCTGTTTGCTCAGTTCCTGAAGTGGGCCAAGGAGGCGGGTGTGGTGCGAATTTCGGTCATCGTCGATCGCCGCAACGAGCCAGCGATTCAGCTCTATCGGCGGTTTGGGTTTCGCGAGGCAGAGATCTGGATGCCCGTGGTGTTTCACCGGTTATCGTTGTCTTAGCACTTTGGGTAACCCCGACGACTATGCCCCTCGCGGCGCTGAGCGAGACACTTTGACGAGCCGGAAGCGTCAGCCGGGAGAGCCCCCGGAGTGAGCCGGGGTGTTCGGGTGAGAACACGTCCGCTAATCAGAAGACACTGACGACGTGATCGACCGAAACGGAGTCGGCTCAAAGGGCGACGCTGCCGGACTCGAACACCCCGGCTCACGCGTTTTGAAGTTGCGATATTCGTCTTCGGTGTCCCAAACTGGTCTTGCCAAAAGGCGAATCCTGGTCCATGCACCGGATCATTGGGGGTGCATTCGCCACATGGCGGTACGTCGTTC
>JANPCU010000352.1:0-5371 GCA_031431195.1 Planctomycetota bacterium
CGGTCCGGGGGCTGACGCCGCCCGGCTCGCCTCGTCGTTTTCGAGTCCGGCCCCGAAATCGTCTTCAGATGGACGGGCCAATGGGCCCGTCCTACGGCTCGCTGGGTCTTCAAAGTCGTCCTCGTCCACCACCAATTCCCCGTCCCAGGGATGCGACATGATGAGTTGCTTGAGCGTCACGGGCGGGGGCGGGTCGAGGGCCAGAAACCCACCGGCCCAGAGCGTCAGCAGCATCTCCTGCAGCCGCGTTTCGGCCCGCTCCATCGACGCCGCATCGAGTAACCGCTTCCGCACGAACGACACCAGCCGATTCACATCGGGCGACAACTTCAGTAGGTATGCGAGCAATCGCCACGGCAGTTGGCCCTTGCTCGCGAGCTTCCCCGGCGGAGCTGTGATCAGCTTCTGGAACTGCGGCTCGTTCCAATATTGCTCGTTGGGCCGCCGCGTCGGCATTTTTTTCTTCAGGGCCTTCTTGGCCCGGATCAGGTTCGGATCTTTAGTGTCCTCGGGGATCTGGTCGTAGCGTTCTTTCCACTTGGCGTGCCGCACATCGTCTTCGTGAGCCAGCGAGAAGACGTACCCCTGGTTATCAAACTGCGGTCGACCGGCCCGCCCGAAAATCTGGTGCGCCGAACTGGCGTCGATGATCGTCTTCCGACCCGGCGGCCCCTTCATCAGGCTGGTCATCACCACCGATCTCGCGGGCAGGTTAATCCCCGCCGCCAGCGTCTCCGTACAGACGCACACTGACAACAGCTTCTGCTGAAACAGCTCCTCGACATGCCGCCGATACTTCGGCAACAGCCCGGCATGGTGGATGCCGACGCCGCGAAACAGCAACTGCTTGAGCCGTGGCCCGACGCCCGACTTCCAGTCTTGCTCGTCGAGGTACACGCCGAGTTGCTTCTGCTGCCCGCTGGCGAGGAGTGACTTCCCCCTCAACTGTTCGGCCACGTCCCAGCACTCGTTGCGGTTAAAACAGAACAGCAGAGTCGGCGTCTTCTCATGCTCGACCATGAACTCAATCTGGTCGGCCAGCAACATGTCGCCGATCCAGTTGAACGAGAGCGGCACTTTGCGCTCGGTCCCCTGCACCAGTTCCAGTCGCCGCCCGTGCTTGGCCTGTAACCAGATCAGGAACTCGGTCGTGTTCCCCACTGTCGCCGACAGCAAGAGTAATCGCACATGCTTCGGCAACAAGGCCAGCGACAGCTCCCACACCACCCCGCGCTCGGGGTCGTTGAACGAGTGGAACTCGTCCATCACCACGCCCGAGACGTTGTCGAGGTCCGCCGTCTCCGGGTTGAGCAACCGATTGAGCAAGATCTCCGCGACGACCACCAGTACCTTGGCCTCCGGGTTCACCCGCCGATTGCCCGTCACCAGTCCGACATCCTCCGCCGAGAACCCCCAGCGCACGGCAGCGGCCTGCATCTCGCGGAACTTCTGTTCGGTGAGGGCAATCAGCGGGGTGGTGTAGTACGCGGTCTTACCGGTGTGTAGAGCCTCGAACAGTGCTGCCTCGGCGATCAATGTCTTCCCCGTCCCGGTCGGGGCACAGACGAGCACCCCCTGCTCGGTCGTGAACCACGCCAGCAACGCCTCCTCCTGCACCGGGTAGGGCGCATACGGCAACTGATCGAGATAAAGGGCCGCGAGTTCATCGCGATCAGGGACAGACATCGGTAGACACTCCTGTGGTCACTCACGTTCTGCCCGGAGTGTACGGGGGCCAGGGGAAACTCCCTACCGTGGTGAGTCGTAGGGTGGGACCAGCCGCTCTGGGCGCAGGCCCACCATCGCGTGCCCGTCCGCGTCGCACACGGTGGGCCAGCGCCCAGAGCGGCTTGTCCCACCCTACGAGCCTCGCATCGTTTGTGCGACGATGCGAGTTGAGATCGCGACAGCACTCTCGGTGCCGGTGATGTCGATGGCCTTCAGTTCCTCCAGATTGCGGAACCAGGTCCGCTGGCGTTTGGCGAACTGGTGCGTGTGGGTCTGGAGTTGCTCGATGGCCTTGCGGACTGGCAGTCCGTCTTCCAGATGGGACAGGACTTCGCGATAGCCGAGGGCTTGTCGAGCGGTACGCCCGAGTCCATGAGGCAACTGGAGCAACATCTCGACTTCGCGAACCAACCCCGCTGCGAACATCGCGTCAACGCGCTGGCTGATCCGCTGCCGGAGGATCTCGCGGTCGGGGTTCAGCCAGTAGACGTGTGGCGGTCGCTCCTCGGGAGGCAGGGGAGTCTCTTGTTGCAAGGCTGAAGCGGGCTGACCGGTGAGGGTCTGAATCTCCAGAGCGCGAATGACGCGCCGCTGGTCATTGACGTGCAGCCGCTGGGCTGTGGGGGGATCGACCTGCGCCAGCCGGGCATGCAGCGCCTCCGCACCGTGTTCATCGGCGAACTGTTCCAGTTTTTGCCGCAGCGTCCAGTCAGCCGCCGGGCCTTCGAAGACGCCTCGCAGCAGCGACCGCAGGTATAACCCCGTTCCCCCGACGAAGAGGGGAATCTGGCCGCGAGAGATGATCGACTCACACACATCGAGCGCCGCCGTCATGTACTCGGCGGTCGAAAACTCCTCGTGCGGGTCACGAATATCAAGCAGGTGATGCGGCACTCGCGCTCGCTCTTCCGGCGAGGGCTTGGCGGTCCCGATGTCCATGCCGCGATAGATCGTCATCGAATCCAGACACACGATTTCCGCGCCGATGCGCTGGGCCAACGCGAGACCGACAGCGGTTTTTCCGCTGGCGGTCGGGCCCGCGAGGAACCAGCAGCGTTGGAGGAGGGATGTCGGGAAACGCATGATCTCGTCCGTGGGATAGGCTGCCAGCCTGTCATGGATTCTCAAGGATTCGGCAGGCTGGCAGCCTACCCCACGGGCTCAGCTGCTCGCGCTGCGGTAGTGGCTCAGCGACCACAGGAAGATCCGCCGTGATCCCCACAGGCACAACGCCGTCAATATCGGAGCGATGAGGATCACCCACCCGTTCGGGCTCAGTTCCTTCCGTAAGAACACCCGTGACGGCACCGTGACCACCAGTAGAATCGGGATGATAAACGAGAACCCGAACCAGAAGATCTCGCCGACGAATCCCTGCCGGTACATGTCTCCGGGATAGCGGGCAAACGAGGTCACATAGAACCAGAAGTCATACAACCCCTGATTCCGCCCCATGAACACGGCCGCACTCGCCAGTGCGATCATCATCCCGTAGAAGAACCCGACCGCGACCGCGACCAGAAACACGTAGACCAGCGCACTCACCAGTGTCACAGTGACCTGGCTGGCAGTCACCGAGTAAGCAAGTAGCCCCAACGAAACAGCAACCTGGGCCAACAGTGACATATCGACCGTCTGGAACGACACGAAAAACTGCGTGTCGATGGGCTTGACGATGGCGAAGTCGAGATTGCCCGTGCGGATCTGCTCGCTGAGGTTTGCACAGTTGGGCATGAACAGCATCTCGACGAACGCATTGATCAGCATGCCGGTCGCCATGAACCCGTAGTATTCCGGCTGCGACCAGTCGCGGATTTTGCTCACATGACCGAAGATGATCTGAAACAGCAACAGCTGAGCAGCGATCCAGAAGCAGGTGGTCACGACCTCGATTAAAAAGTTCCAACGAAAGATCATCTCGCGTGAGAGCGAGACTTTGAGGAACATCAGCCAGACCCGCCAGTAGCGGGGGCGGAAGGGCTTCACGGGAAGATTCGGCTCCGACATGCGCGGACTCAGCATCAGGGTGGGGGAAATAACTCAGGCACATTACCGCACTGGGCATTCGAGGAACAACTGGGAGCCACAGGGGGATTCTCTGTCAGCGGGGAGAGGGGGAGTGGAGAAGGTAATGCTTCGAGTCCACCAGCCTCTCGCGGGATCTCGATCGACCAGAAGAGCTTCAGCAATCCCATCAACCCGGCGGTGCCGCCAATCGCCACCACACTGAGCCCAGCCAGCAGAACCCAGTCCCCAAACAACCGACGCACCGCGAACGATGTCGCGCGATCCCCCCCGGCTCCGAAGGTCGAGATGTCGACCTCAAACATCCAGATCCACCGCCAACTGAACATCACGATGATCGCTGCCAGCGCCAGAAACGGCCCGTACGGCACAGCTGACTCGCGCGAGATGCGTCGTGCCAGCGGACCCAAAACGAGGGCCAGCAGCGGGGCGATGAAGAACGCGATTACGGTCGCCTGCCACCCCAGAAAGGCCCCGATCATCGCCATCAAGGTCACATCCCCGAAACCCATCGCGGGTCGACCGAGAACCCACTCAGCCACCTTGCGGATCAGGGCTGTCAGCCCGGCACCGATCACGGCACCGACCCCACTCCAGGCCAGCCCGTGCCAATGTTCGTGCGACCGGATCCACTCCGGAATGTACGGCCCGAGCAGATCCGGAATCTCTTCGTTCCAGTCAACCCACAGATGTTCCACCTGCAACTGTCCCGAGTAGACCGCAGCTGTCAGGGCGATCCCCAGTCCCAGATTGATGACGAAGTTCGGAATGTAGAGTGAGGCCAAGTCGGTCGCCGTGATGACGAGTAGCAGCCCCAGACAGATCGAGTGATGCACAATCCGCAAGTTCTGCCACTGAGCATCGGGACGAACGACTGGAGTCTGCTGACACCGGAGTTCGTGCATCGAGAACGCCAGCGCCGCACCCAGCAGCAGGCCTACCAGCGTTACGAGCAGCGGCCAGCGACGCACGGGAGTGTCACACGCAACCATCGCCGGTCGGGTCAGCGTCGCGCACACGACCGCAGTAACGACACTACCGACGACCAGCCATCCAGTATCGGGAATGTCGGTGATCAGTCGGGGGAGTGAGGCGAACACTGAGGGAATTCTCGGGAAGTCGGTGATTGAATCATGCAGACCGGGCAGCGTCCCCACCGATCGATCAGTTCCGATTCAGGAGGCACCAGAGAACGGCCCAGACTTCGTCTGCGAAAGCAAAAACGGGCCTGGCGACCTCCGACGGGCATGACCGGACTCATTGTACCCTGGCGGCGATTCCCCACAAGATGCGGGACTAGCGAGCGGAGGCCTTCGGGGTGCATGTCAGCTTTTGTGGGGCGTCGTATCGCCCCTAAAACGTCAATAGGGCGAACGGACAGAGGAAGTTTACCGTGGGATAGGCTTCCAGCCTGTCTATTCGCGGGAGTTGACAGGCTGGAAGCCTATCCCACGGGTCAGACAAGTCTGACCGATCGCCTAGGCCGTGTTGACAATCACGCGAGCAGGATCATTGTCGCGGCCAAATGCAGGAA
This sequence comes from Planctomycetota bacterium, assembly GCA_031431195.1. GTDB lineage: Bacteria > Planctomycetota > Planctomycetia > Planctomycetales > Planctomycetaceae > TH-plancto1. The sequence goes on from JANPCU010000352.1 coordinate 5,288, forward strand.
CGCCATGTAGTTACGCGAGGTTTTCTCGTAGCGGGTGGCGAGGCGGCGGCATTGCTTCAGCTTCCCAAACAGGCGTTCAATGTG
>JANPCU010000353.1:0-12289 GCA_031431195.1 Planctomycetota bacterium
CGAGATCGATGAGCGCGGCGCACAAATCGTGATCCTCACTGATCAGAGCCGCAGCATGAACACCCCGGATGGCCCAGCGGGAGCCACGCGGCGGCAACAGCTGTTGAAGACGCTGGAGGAAATCACTCCCGCGCTGAAGGCACTGGGGGAGAAGGTCGACATTCGCTTCATTGAGTTCGCCGAGACCTCGCAAGCCGTCGAGACCGTCGGCTCCGCCAGCAAGGGACGCTTCACCGCCCTCGGTCTGGCGATCGATGAAATCCGCAAGGAGGATCAGGCCAAGCGACTGGCCGCAGTCTTCATGCTCAGTGACGGAGCCCAACGAGCCAGCGGCGAGGCCAACGTCGACCCCCGCGCGGCCGCGCGCCGGTTCGCGAATCAGAAGTCGGTTCCAATCTACACCATCACTTTCGGCACCTCCGAGATTACGACGGCGGGCATGGACTTGGCTGTCGAAGATTTGCTCGTCAGCTCAACGACCTTTGAACGCAAGATCGAAACGGTCAAAGCCAAAGTTCGCATGGTCGGATCTGCGGGTCGCAAGGTCCGCGTGAGATTGATGGTCGAGGACCGCACCGGCAAGGCGATCGGCCAGCCGGGAGATTGGCAGGAGTTCCCCTATTCGGTGCAGACCAAGACCTCGCTGTTTCTGGAAACCAATGAGAACGCCACGGTGCTGCCGGTCACGCTCTCGTTCCTCGCCGCGTTTCCGGGCGAGTACAAACTCGCTCTCGAAGTCGAGCCGCAGCCCGGTGAAGTCAAGACGATCAACAATCGCCTGGAGACACTGATTACCGTGACCAAGGGCGGGATGCGCGTGGCCTATTTCGATGTCGCTTCTCACGTGGAGCAGAAATTCATACGCAATCTCAACAAGACGGCCCGCATCCAACTCGACACGTTCTTTGTCTCGCCGAACTCCTCCCGTCGCCCGTCCGAGATTGATCCGAAGCTGTTCGATGCCGGGCGGTATGACGTGTACATCATTGGTGATGTTCCGGCAGCGGCCTTTCGTCGCAATGGGGTCGATCTGCTGGACGAACTGGCGAAGCGAGTGAGCGAGGGTTCCGGCTTGTGCCTGCTCGGGGGCCAGCACAACTACAGTGCTGGCGGATACGGAGCGACACGACTGGGGGAACTCTTCCCCGTGAAGCTGACAGCGAATGCGATGCCCGCCGGACAGGTCGACCCGACGCAACATTTGAAAAAGAAGATTCAAATCCTGCCAACCTCCGATGGGGAGAGCCACTTCCTGATGGTGCTCGACCCGAATGCGAATGAGCAGGCGTGGCGCTCACTGCCGCCGATGAATGGAGCCAACAAACTGGTGCCCCGAAACGGGGCGGTCGGAATTCTGGCCGAGTCCGCCGAAGGGGACCCGCTGTTGCTGGCGACCGATGTGGGCCGTTCGCGTGTGGCCGCCCTGGCATTCGATGAGTCCTGGATGTGGTATACGCACGGGCACAAGGAGGCTCACCAGAAGTTCTGGCAACAGATGCTGCTGTGGCTGGCTCATAAGGAGCAGGACGGCGATCAGCCGCTGTGGGTCAAGGTCGACCCGCGTAACTTTGCCCCAGGGACCAAGGTTCCGATTCAAATGGGACTGCGGGATGAGAAGAAACAGCCCGTGGAGAATGCCGAATATCAAGTCGAGATCATCGGCCCAGACGGCCAGAAGCTCAGCGCCACTCCCCAGAAGCAACCGGGGGGAGCCTCGGCGGATTTCACCGAGACGACTCTGCCCGGCGACTACTGGGTCTCCGTGCGGGCCACGGTCGGCGGCAAATCGGTCGGACTGCCCACGATCACCCGGTTCATCGTCGAAGCCCGCGATATCGAACTCGATAACCCCGCAGCTGACCCCGACCTGATGGCCGAGATCGCCGCCCTGACCGGAGCCAGTGTCGTCCCCCTCGAGAAGCTGGGGACGTTCATGGACGACCTGCTCAAGTCAGGGATCAGCACGGAACTGACCCGCAACCGGATGGTGAATCTGTGGGACAACTGGCCGTTGCTGCTGGTATTTGCCAGCGTGATGACGCTGGAATGGTTCGTGCGGAAGAAGAACGGGCTGGTTTAGCGGATCATTGAAAATCGCGGCAAATCCAAGCGATCGCAAGACGGAACACGTGCCACGGCCCGTTTCAGCATCCTACTCCTCCAACCCGTATTTCCGCAGCTTTTCCCGGAGCGTCCCGCGGTGCCAGCCGAGGAGGTCGGCGGCTTTGGCGCGGTGGCCCCCAGCGGCGTTGAGGGCGGCTTGGAGCAGCGGGGGTTCGACGAGGGCGAGCAGGTCGTCGTGCCACGTCGCAGCGTTGGCCCCGGCGAGCGCGGCGGCACGCTGCCTCGTCCAGTCGGTGATGAACGTGCCAAGGCTCTCCGCTCCGTCGATCTGCAGTGAGGCTGCACCGGCAGCTGTGAAAATCTGCGGCTGGGGCAGATGCTCGGGCAGCACCATGCCATGACGAGCCATGATCGCTGCATGTTCGACCGCGTTCCGCAGCTCGCGAACATTTCCGGGCCAAGCTCGCTTTAACAACTCGGCCAGGCACTCCGCCGAGAACCCCATCGACTGAGGCGAAGACTGATGCAGAAAGTGTTCCGCCAGCAGGGAGATGTCGTCGCTCCGATCCCGCAACGGCGGCAGTTGAAGCTGAAACGCTCCGAGGCGGAAGAACAGGTCGGCCCGGAACTCGCCCTTCGCCACCAGTTCCGGCAGCGGTCGGTTGGTAGCCGCCACCACGCGGAAGTCGCTCGCACGCGGGCGCGGATCCCCAACGGGAGTGACCTCTTTGCGCTCGATGGCTCGCAGGAGTTTGACTTGGATCGGCAGCGGCACATCGCCGATCTCGTCCAGGAATACCGTCCCCTTGTCGGCTAATTGCAGCAACCCCAGTCGCGGCGTGTCGGCCCCGGTGAAGGCTCCCTTCACGTGTCCGAACAGTTCGCTTTCGATCAGCTGGGGACTGAGGGCTCCGAGACAGATCGGGATGAACGGCCCAGTCCGGCGAGGTGAGTTGGCATGGATGGCATCGGCGACTAACTCCTTCCCCGTGCCGCTCTCGCCGGTGATCAGGACAGCGGCGTCGGTCTGGGCGACGAGGGCGATTTCTTTGAAGACCCGCTGCATCGGGGCGGAGCGTCCGAGGAGCGTGGGAGTGCTGCCCACTGGCTGGCTATCAACCGGGAGTCGTGAAGCGGTCGCGCGTTGCAAGGCGCGCTGGACAACATGCACGGCTTGATCGAGATCGAACGGTTTGGGCAGGTAGTCAAAAGCCCCCGCCGAGAGCGACCGCACCGCGACATCGAGACTCCCAAACGCGGTCATGATGATGATCGGCGGTGGGTTCGGGGAGAGGTCGCGAATTCTCCCGAGCGCGTTCACGCCGTCGATCCCGGGCAGGCACACATCCATCAACACCACATCGGGCGGTTGCCGTTCGGCACTGGTGATCGCCGCCTCACCACTATTGGCTACGACGACATCGTGCCCCTCGTCCGTGAGGATCTCTTTGAGACCCCAGCAGATGGAAGGTTCGTCGTCGACAACAAGGATGTGGGACATGGGGAAGTTTTCAGTGGTCAGTTTTCAGTCGTCAGTCAGAAAGAATCGCGAGCGTCCGGCGTGAGCCGGATGGTTCTTCTGGACGCGATCGCTTGATGCCAGTGCGAGAATCTGTCCGAGACGCGGAGAAGGACCGGGGGGACTTACGCGGCCTCGCTCGCTGCTTGGATCGCTTCGATCAGAGTGCGGCAGAGTTGGCTCACAAGTTCCGCTGGCATCGCTGGCGCCGGGATCAGTGTCACGACATCGCCGATGGGGCGGATGATTGCCCCTCGCTGGCGGGCGGCGAGAGTGACTTGATGACCGATGCGGCGCTCGGGCGGGAACGCGGCTTTCGTCTCGCGGTCCTGGACCAGTTCGACCCCGACGAGAATCCCCTTCTGCCGGATCTCGCCGACACGCGGATGATTGCGAAGAGGGGCCAATTCGCGCTCGATCAACGCCGCGTTCACATTCACGTTCTCCAGCACGCGGTTCCTTTCAAACAACTCGAGTGAGGCCATCGCCGCCGCGCAGCCCAAGGCATTTCCGGTGTACGTGTGCCCGTGGTAGAACGTCCGCCCGGCTGCCGGTGGACCGAGGAAGGCTTCGTAGATCGAGTCGGTACACAGCGTCGCCGCCAGCGGCAGATACCCGCCGGTGATCCCCTTGGCCAGGCACAGCAGGTCGGGCACCACCTGTTCCTGCTCGCACGCGAACAGTGTCCCGGTGCGACCGAATCCGACCGCCACCTCGTCCGCGATCAGCAGCACGCCGTGCCTCTGCGTGACCTCGCGAGCCTTCTGAAGATACCCCTGTGGATGGACCTGAATCCCCGCAGCTCCTTGAACGAGTGGCTCGATGATGAGGGCCGCGAGTTGACCGGCATGAGCGGCGATCACCCGCTCAAGTTCTGCCTCGCAATGATTCAGCCAACTCGCCGCCGTAAATCCCGGCGGCAGGCGATACCCGGAAGGGCACGGCAGCATGACTGTCGGAAACAGGAGCCCGCCATACATCGCATGAAACCGCTCGACGCGCCCGACACTGACCGCCCCTAGCGTGTCGCCGTGGTAGGCTCCTCCGAGGGCGGCGAAGAGCGTCCGTTCTTCTCCGCCCAGCTTCTGGCGATGGTATTGCACCGCCATCTTAAGAGCCGCCTCGACAGCTGTGGCTCCACTGTCGGAGTAGAACACTTTGGTGAGTCCCCCCGGCACGCGCTCGATCAGCATCCGGGCCAACTCAATCGACGGAGGAGACGATAGCCCCAACAAGGTCGAATGGGCGATGCGTCCTAATTGAGCGCGGATCGCCTGGTCTATTTCCGGGACGCGGTGCCCATGGACGTTGCACCAAAGCGACGAGGTGCCGTCGAGATATCGCCGCCCCTCGATATCGATGACCTCGAAGCCGTCGCCGGATTCAATAATCGGAGCCGCTTCGTCGCGGTACGCCTGCATGGCCGTAAACGGATGCCAGACATGGGCGTTGTCCCAGTCGCGGAGTTTTGTCGGCGATGGGGGGAGATCGGTCGACAATCCCGCTTCCTTGAGTGGATGAGTTCAGCAGCATGCTCGACACAAAGACGAACGACTTCTGTGAAGGGACCGCAGGCGTCGCATCTTAACCGACATCGCCGCGTGTGATACGCTGGACCTCTTCGAGGGTCGTCTCACCACGCAGCACGCGACCGTATCCCGATTGACGGAGCGTCTGCATCCCCGCTTTCAGTGCGTGTTCGCGGATGGTGCCCGAGCTGGCTCCGGCGGTACACAGGCGGCGGATTTCCTTGTCAGTCACCAGTAACTCGTAGACCCCAGCCCGACCGCTGTAGCCCGATTCGCGGCATTGGCGACACCCGACGGCCTTGTAGAGCGTCTGGCCAGCTGACTCGGGAAAGTCATCGGGGAGGTCGCGTGGTTCCGGAACGTAGGCTTGCTTACACGCCTTGCACAGCCGACGAATCAGCCGCTGAGCGAGAATCCCCTCGACGGTACTCGCCACGAGATACGGCTCGACCCCCATGTCGACCAAGCGGGTGAACGAGCCCGGCGCGTCATTCGTATGCAATGTACTGAACACCAAGTGGCCGGTGAGCGAGGCCTGGATCGCACTGGTGGCTGTCTCGCCGTCGCGAATTTCTCCGATCAGCACCACGTCGGGGTCATGCCGCAAGATCGAACGCAGCCCCGCTGCGAAGGTGAGACCGATTTTGGCGTGGACTTGGATCTGGCTGATGCCCGCGATGTTGTACTCGACGGGGTCTTCGACCGTGATGATTTTGACCTCGGGTGTGGCAATCTCGGCCAGACCACTATAGAGCGTGGTCGTCTTGCCGCTGCCTGTCGGCCCGGTGACGAGGACGATGCCGTGCGGCAGTTGGATCAACTCGTGGAATTTGTCGTACACATCGTCGGGCATCCCGATGCCCTTGAGGTTGAACACCATCCGCTGCTTGTCGAGGAGCCGCAGCACGATCCCCTCGCCGTGGAGCATGGGGATGATCGACATACGCACGTCGACCTCGCGCCCCTGCACGCGAATGTTGATGCGTCCGTCTTGCGGCAATCGTTTCTCGGCGATGTTCAGCCGGGCCATGATCTTTAGCCGCGTGACGATGGCGTTCGCGAACTGATGAATCTCGGGCGGCAGCGGCTGAATGCGGAGCATGCCGTCGACGCGGAACCGGACCGAGAGCCCGCGCTCCTGCGGCTCGACATGGATATCGCTGGCCCGCTGTTCGAGGGCTTCGACCAGCAGTTCGTTGACGAGCTTGATGACTGACGGAGCTTGGGCCGATTGAGCCAGCTCGCTGAGTTCGTCGGGGATCCCATCGAGAAGTTCAATCCCCTCTTCCTGGCGCTGGGCCACCAGCAGATTGATCGTGTCGCCGCCGACACCCAGGGACTTCTTAATCAGCTCCACAATCTCATCGCGGCAGGCGAGGACCGGCTCAATCCGGCACCCACCCAGCGACGACAGCTCATCCAGCGACTCCAGATTAAACGGGTCGCTGATCGCCACCGTCATGCGACCATTCACCCATTCGATCGGTAAAACTTCATGCTTAAAGATCGCCGTCGTGGGGAACCGGGCCAGCAAGGCTTGGTCCGGGTTGAACTCTTTGAGCGGAACATACCGCATCCCCAACTCATCACCCAGAGCTTGCAGCGATTGGTCCTCGCGAATCACTCCCAAGTCGATGAGGGCCCGATCCACGCGCAGGGCAGGACGAGCGGCCTTGGCCGCCAGAATCTGCTCCGGAGTGGCGAGTTGGCGTTTCAGGAAGACGCGGGAAAGATCCATAGGGCAAAAGGTTAAAAGTTGAGGGTTGAGGGCAGGGTGAGCCATCGGGCTTGCTCAACGAGCCAAGCTCTGATCGAAGGGAGGAACAGCTCAAGCTGGGACGCAAACAGGGATGTCCGTCGCACAGCCCGTGCCGAGCTTAAAGGCGAGTCCGACAGTGGGCTAGTGAGATCTACGCTCACTGGCTGAAAACAGGGAACGAAATACCGACCACCGCGACAATTATTGGCCGCGACCTCCACGCCCACTGCGACCGCTGCCTCCACCGAACGGGCTGCCACTGCTACCGCCACCGCCAAAGGGACTTCCCCCGCCCCCGCCAAACGGAGATCCGCCACTGGGCTGACCGAAGGGTGAGGCCCCCGGCTGACTGCTACCGCGTTGACGAAACATTTCTCGAATCTGATCCTGGCTGGGCCCATTGTCGCCGCCGCCCCCGGAGGAACTGGTCCCGGGGGATGTCCCACTTCCGGAATTGGAGGAGCTGGAGGACGAACTGGAACTGGCCCGCGGTCCGCTGGAACTGACCTTGACCTTGGGCATCAGCTGGCCCAGGGCCGACGTGATAACCGAGGAGTTCGTATTCTGCAGGGAGAGAACCCGCACGGTGCGTTTGGCGTCTTGAGCCGCCTTGTCGAGGGACTCCACGAGCGTCTTGACCTCTTGGAAGATGGTGTCGTCACTCCAGATCACGACTTGATTGGTTCGCTTGTCGACGGCGAGAGTCAATTGCGCCTTGGGCTTCTGGTTCTGATTCTGGTTTCCCCCTCGTCCACCGCCCCCCATCAGCATGGCCAAAGCATTGGCCTGGGGATTGTTGCCCCCCTCTTCCAGATAGCCTTTGTAGGCTTCCTTCAGCACGTCATAGACCTCCTGAGCATCCGCATACTCCAGTTGGACCATGCGCGATGTCTTGTTGCGCAGTGTGTCCGGCCACTCATTGGCGTCGAGGACCTTCAACATTTCTTCGACTTCGCGGACCTTCGTGATGGGGCCCGCGACGAACAGGGCATTGAGCCGTACCTCGGGCACAATCTGGAGTGTCTGCGGTCCCGCCCCCATGTTGCCGAGTCCGGTCATCCCCATCAGGCTGCTGCCGAAAGAGGACACCCCGCCCCCCATACTCCCTAGCATGCTGCTGGAACTGGAGGATTGAGTGACAGAACTGTCGGGCAGGAGTTGCCCCAACATGGTGGCGATTTCGGTGGCGTCCGCAGTCTGAAGCGGAAAGACGGTCCACTGGACTCGGGGAGGCAGAATCTCCATGGTCTGACCGAGCAGCTCTTCCAACTGATCGAGAGCGGCCGGATCGTCGGAGGTCAGCAGCAGTTCGTCCCCCATGACGGTGATGACGACCGGGGGCTTCTCCGTCAGGGCGGGTTGTGCCGGGCGAGGTGTGGGTTTCGCTTCGGGAGACTCACTCACAGGAGTCTGTTCGACAGTCTCCGTGGCGTCCGCTGTGGGGACCGAGCGTTGGATCGCTTCGAGGTCTTGCAGAATCTGATCGAGCATCTCGGCGTTGTCGGGGACCGCCACGGGTGGAACTTTCGCGGGCGCGGGGTCCGCGACTGGATCGGGAGTCTGGGGTTCTTCCACAGACGTTTCCTCACCCTGCAAGACAGCTGTCTTGACCCGCAAGCCGTGTGTCTTCTTCGCCACGGGAGAGCCAGAGCGAGTCTGTGACGCGGACGGTTGGAGCGTCTCTTTGGCTTTCAGTGTCTCATTGGCCCCCTGGTTGGGGCGGATGATTCCCTTTACGGGTCCACTGTTGCCGCCGCTCTGGCCGCGCTGGCCAGGTGTCACGATGCGAATCGGATTCGGGGAGGCGGTGCTCCACATGCGTTCGATCAGCGGCAGGAGTTCCTCGGGGTCGCGACCGCTGATCGGATAGCGGCGGAACAGACCGGCCTCGCTCCCCTTGGGGCGTCCGGTGCCGTCCTCGCCGAGTTGGGTGAGGAGGGTCTTCACTTGCAGTAACTGATCGGCAGTACCGCGCACCATGACTTGTCGTCCGATCATGTCGGCTTGAATGGTCGGGGCGGCGTCTCCATCGCGCAGGAACATCGACTGCAGCGTCGACACCGCCAAAGAGGCATCCATCTTGTTGAGCGGAATCACGGAGACCTGTTCGGACCCGCCACCGCCATCGAGTTGACGGATTAAGGCATCGACCTCGGCCTGCTGCTTCTCGTTCGCGAAGATACTGATCGCTCGAATCGAGGTGTCCTCGTTCACGACCACGCCAGGCATCAAGGCGTCGAGTGTCTTGGTGACCTCGCGCGGTTCTGCGCTCGTAATTTTGTACACGCGAAGAAATGGCTTCGTCGAGCCGACCGTATCGCCTCCCTCGGCTTCCACATCGATCGTCTTCAGAGCCTGTTCGATCAGCGTATGATCGGTGGCCGTCGCCGTCACGAGCAGGGAATTGGTGCGCGGGTCCGAGGTCAGCTGGGCGTTACTCTTGCCGGTCGTGCGCAGGGAATTGGGAGTGGGGGGTTGCGGCTGACCGCGCGAGTCACGTCCTCGGGAATCAAAGCCACCTCCCGCACTGACGTTCGTGACCGTGGCCTGCATGCCCAGCAGTCCCCGCAGGACCGATTCGGCATCCGCGGCGTTGAGATATTTCATCGTATATGGCTTGAACACCAGATCGTTCGGGCCGCCTCGAGTGGCACCGGCCAACAGCGTCTGGATGCGGCGTAGGTTCGTCCCGATGTCGGTCACGAGCAGTGAGTTCGTGGTCTGCATGCCGACCACTTTGCCCTGAGGCCCCTTGACCTGCTCGATCTCCTTTGCGATCAGCTGGACATCGACTCCTTCGAGTGGGAACACGACGGTCAGCAGTTCGTTCTTGCCACGAGTGAGCAGTTCGTCGGCCCCGATGACTGGAACGAGGTTGGGGGCGATCTCTTCATCGATACTGATACAGACCAGAAAGTCATCCCGCCGCACCAGCACAAACCCCTTCGGCAACAGATAGCCGTTCAAGATGTCGAGGGCTTCCGTCGGCGTGTACTCTTTTTTGTCGTAATAACTGAAGGTGCCCGGCGGAACCGAGTTGAGATCAAGCGACAGGTTCGCCGACTCCGCGAATAGCTTGAGCACGTCCATCCACGGGGCGAAACGGAAACCGAACTTCAGCTTTTGAGTCGCCTTGGCTTCCGCACCAAACGAGACTTCGGGAGTTACGCCGGGGGGGGCTTCGACGATGATTTGTGGGCGACGCGGGGGAGTCGCTGGACTGCCAGGGACACCACCAGGAGCCGGAACGCCCCCGGGACCAGCCACAGCGGCCTCCTTGGGAGGCGGGCCGATCAGGCCCGTCCACTTCGTCTGCTGGTCCGGGGTCAGGACTGCGGAATATTTAGCGCTCCATTCTTCCCGGAACTTGGTCTGCTCCTCGGGGCTGGCCCGAAAGACGTTTCCTGACATCATGGCAGCACGCTGCTCTTCCTGAAGCTTGGCGAATTGGCCTTTCTGCTCTTGAGTCAGTCCGAGATCTTTAGTGACTGACTCCTGGGACAGGGCCGCGCCCACACCATATTGTGTGACAGTCCGGTGCAGGCTGATCTCCCGCAAGCGGGTGAATTTCTCGTCGCCGATAACCTGCTTGACCTGCTCCTCGGTCTCGGTCTGCATGCGGTTGTTTTCGATTTGCATCTCGGCGCTGAGCAGTTCCCGCTCCTCGTCCGAGGCGTCGCGCATCTTGGCTCCCAGTTCCTGCAACTTGGGATTACTGTCGCGCGCTTCCCGGCGGGCGTTGCTCATTTCATCGAGCTTGGCCTTTTGTTCATCCGTCAGGCCGAGTTCTTCCGCAGTCGCCGTGTTACGGAGTTCGCCGGTAATCCCACCGCCACCTCCTCGGCCAAACCCGCCGAATCCTCCCCGGCCGCCGCCGCCCGGACCGCCTCGGCCTTGTGCGATAACGGCACTATCGATTGCCGCGAACAACAGGGCCAGCAGAGCAAGGTTGCGGAGATCACGGAGATTGAGGACCATATTTCCCACCACAACCCAAAAGTCGCCCGATGAATGGAGAGGACGCCGTCCGTACTTGACGGTGAATCCCGGCGAGCGACTCAAATCTCGCTTCTCCGAACCCCCCATGTTGAACGGCCCCGGCAATCTCGATTCTACCGTCTGGACCCGATTCTCCCGATGAATCCGCCTGACGGAGAACTCGGAAATCGATTTTCGTTCCCCATCCCCTGGCCACACTTCCCACCTCCAAGGTCATCTCATGTGGAACATCATCCCTCGTACCTTCGGACAGCCCGCATTGGTGTCATGCGGGAAATTCCGAATCGTCAGGTTTTGCCGGTTCTGCCTGCTATGCCTGACGTTCGGATTATTCGCCCTACAGTCTCTCCAGGCTCAGGGACCGGGTGGCGGAGCCCCCAGTGAGGGCGGTGGACGGGGGGGAGGCGATCGCGGTGGACGAGGTGGTTTCGACCCGTCGCAATTCATCTCGGGCATGGACAAGGACGGCAACGGCGTCATCACTGCCAACGAAATCGAACAGCTGCCCGGCCCCTTCCGGGACCGCCTGCAACAGGGCGGTATGGATTTCAACAAAGGGGTCCGCGTCGAAGAGATGCAGCAGAATTTCCAGCGTCAAATGGAAGAACGCCGTCAAGGCGGCGGGGGGGAAGATCGGGGCCGCGATCGCGAACGGGGATTTGAACGCTCGGATCGTCCGGAGTACACGCCGCCTCAAGAGCCGGGACAAGACGACGGACGAGAGGGACGTGGCGATCGCCGGGACAGCGGGGCTCCCGGAGGAGGATCTGCTCCCTCATCCAGCAGTAAATCGCCCTCTACAAAGCCACGCACCCGCATTTCCGCTCTACTTCCCGAGGCCTACAAGGCCCTCGACACCGATTTCGATGGCCAAATCGCCCTCTACGAATGGCGAAAAGGGAAACGCGGCACGATCTCCCAATTCACCTCGCATGACATCAACGGCGACGGGTTTCTGATCGCGAAGGAACTGACCCAGGCCACAGCCGCCGTCACGTCCCCCACCACATCCACCCCCGCAGCCGCCCCTAAGGTCGCCGTGGCAGCAGTCGCAGCTCCGGTCGCCCCTCTCGCCCCAGTGGCGGTATCGGTTGAAGCAGCGACCAAGGCATTGGGAGCATTTGAACTGCTGGATACCGACAAAAGCGGCACCGTACTGGGTAAGGAGTGGGACAAGAGTACCCGTCTGAAACCGAAGTTTGAAAAGGGAGGCATCAACCTCGCCCTGCCACTCGACAAAGACCAGTTCACCCAAGCCTATGTCCGCGTCGGGGCTGACAAGTAATGCTTCTCCGGCAAACGGTCAGACTTGTCTGACTCGTGGGATAGGCATCCAACCGGTCTGTGGGTTGATCTGTGAGGAACGACAGGCAGGGAGCCAATACCCCGGGCGGTTTTTAAACACCACTAGGCGTGACC
>JANPCU010000354.1:0-2670 GCA_031431195.1 Planctomycetota bacterium
CAGGTAGCGACCGTATTTCTCGGTCAAATCCTTCTGCGTCCGGACGATGATTCGACCCTCCGCAGGCGTCAGTCGTTGCAGCAGTTCCGACAAGTGCCCCTTCGCAGCCAGGCCGCGCGGGCGGTCGGGACCATGCACCTCGGGGGCGTTGATCCCGACCAGACGCAGCATCACTTCCAGAGACACGCGGAACCCGAGATCGATTTCGGCCTCCACGGTGTCTCCATCAATCACCCGCAGCACGCGGGCGCGGTACTCGTACATCACAACCTCACTTACGCGGTGGGGGCGGGAGCGAACGACTCGGTCGGCGGCACGGACCCCTGACCAGTTGCACCCACAGGCGAGATCGGTCCGGAGGGCCAGCGGCCGAGGATCGGCAGGTGGCTGATGGCGATCCCGTTGGTCAGAACCTCCAGATCATCCTCGGTCGGCCAGTCGTCGATTGGGGCCACCGTGTCGAGCATCTCGGTCGACGTGAACCAGGCCGAGGGGTTGTATGCTGCGAGTTGCACATCGCTCAGCGTGAAGTCGGGCTTCGACGCCTCGGCCAGCGGGACGCGGAACAGCTCCGTCGACATCAGCCGGTAGACCCGCTGGACGTACTGGCCGATCAGCCCGGCGAACGCTTCGCTGATCTCCAGCGGACGGGCGTTCTCCTGATGCTGCATCGACTCGGTCAGCGACAGCAGCATCAACCCGGCGTACTGCTTGAGCCATTGGTTCCGCACCTTGAAGTACGGGGTCGGGTAGACCAGGAACTGCTCCGCAGCAGGGAGGGCATGCGCGGCCTCCATGTTGAGGACGTTGGCTGGGACGGCTCGCGAAGCCAGGATCGACCGCGCCCGCGTACAGAGCTTGTGAATCCGCGTCAGTGTGTTGATCGACGGCGGCGTTCGCAGCCGCGCGTCCGGATGCCAGAGGATGGCCTGCAAGTTCCGACCGACCACATCGGTGAGGTAGCGAATCGTGTCGTTCTGCGACTGCGTGTCATTCGAGAAGTTCGGCACCGCGAGGCCGTACTGGCTCCAAGCACCGACGTTGTACCAGCGGAAGGCGTCATTGGTCATGAGTCTGTTTCCTGTGTGAGATGTGAAGAGAGAGAGAGAAGAACCCGTCCGTGATGCACGTCAACAGCCGAGGCTGTGAGCGGTGCGACGGGTGTGTTGGGGTCAGTGAGGCCGCTTGATCCCCTTAGCCGACAGGAACTGATCAATCAGTCCCTTCATCGTTTCGAGGGTGGAGACCGCACCGGGATACTTGCGGACGAGTTCGGCTTCGGCCCAGGCGAACGCTTCAGCGAACGTGTCACGTTCATAGGGAGCGAACCGGGTCTCGGGGACGATCGCCTGGGGCGGCGGCGGATTTTCGACAGTGACTACCGGCGGGGCCTTCGATGGAGCAGGCGGATCGCGAGCCGTGATTGACTCCTTGCGACGCCGGAGAGATCGCCACAGGGCGAGGCCGCCGAGGATCAGGCCGCCGGTTCCGCCTGTCGCTCCAGTGACTCCCAGCCAGGTGGCGATCGTGATTGCGGTCTGGGCAACACCCGCAGCGGCATCGATCTTGTCGCCCAGCGTGCGGTCGGGCTTGGGTTCAACCGCTGGGGCTGGAGTGACTGCGGACTTCTCGGTCGCAGGTTCCGCAAGCTGTGGAACCTTGGGCTTCTCGACCAACGTAGGCGGCACGATCGCTGGGACTTCGGGCTTGTTGTCCTCGCTGATTCCCAGCTTCTTGAGCAACTCGTCCGGGGTTTCATACCCGGTCACCACTGGCTGGCCAGGAACCACGAACGCCGGGACTTGCAGAATGCCGAACTGCTCGGCAGCTGCCGGATAGACATCGATGTCTATATACGTCACCGTATATTTCGCATCGAGCCGTTGCCGCAGGATCGTCTGCTCCGCGTAGTGCTGCTTGAACTTCTGACACGGGCCACACGTCGGCGAACCGAATACATACAGTGTCGGCTTGTCCTGCGGACGGTTGCGGCAGGTGTCGAATGCCTCGCGGGTCGCTCCGAACGAGATGAACACACTGGTGCGGTCATCGCTGCTATTGAGCAGTCCGCAGACCTCGCTGTCGCGGGTGAACAGCGGGCCACCGCTCCAGCCGGGGCGAGTCGGGAACCCGGTGACATTCCCTTTGAACTTCCCACCCTGGAACTCAAACGTGCTGCACCGCAGCAGCGATCCTCGAATCCAGCGCAGCTGACGCTCGCCGGTGGTATCGGGATAGCCGTATGACCAGACCGTGTCGCCGACGTTGGGAACCCTCTCCGCGACACGGGCGAACGGAAACCCGTCGCCGTCGCAGTCGAACATCACCGGGCCTTCAGCTTCCGGAGAGACGTAGACCCGGCGAGCCGTGACCTCGCGGTCCTTGAACTTCACGACCACTACGGGCGGGTGATCACAATGTTTAGCCGTGAGAACCAACCCCGAAGGGGACACGCAGACTCCAGAGCAGTCGCCGACCATCACGACAGAATCTTTCACGGCAGCGGGGGCAGTCGCTCCCAGGGCCAGTACCAGCGGAACCACCATGAGCCGGTTCCAGATCGTTTTCAGAAACGTCGCCACGAGAGCGATGCCATACACACACAACGACACGATGAACGAGATGAGGATCAAGAAGACTCCTTGGTGAATGAGTGACAAAACTGAAACG
>JANPCU010000355.1:0-12117 GCA_031431195.1 Planctomycetota bacterium
GGGCCCCCCCCTATGGGTTGGGGGCGCCGGCCCCTAAAACCCCCCCCGGGTCCATTCCCCCCTCTGGTAACTACTGGCCACCCCCCGCGGCGGGCGGCAGTGTCAGAACGTGGAATGCCGGAGCAGAATGGTGGCTGACCGAGAGTGCGAGACACACTTTGCCGCCCCAGCGCTGGCACACGGAACTCCGCCCAACCTCCAATCAAGGGAAGTGTGAAACGCAGAGGACGCTGAGAGCGCAGAGGAAGAGCAGAGCAGAGCAGAGACGTGAAGTCGACCGGGAGGCAGCCTCACTCATCCCCCAAAAGATTCTCCGCGTCCTCCGCGCCCTCTGCGTTTCCACTCTTTTCCCTCGCCTGTCAAAAAACGACTGCCCCTGCCCAGGAAACACGTCCGTCCCCGTGATGACGCTGGTCCCGCACCAGGCTCCTATGGGGCAGGCGCGTCCCCGACCTTCATGGCCCGCGCCGAGAAGCACTCGATCAGGAGGAGTCCGCCGAGCGATCCGCGGGAACAATCACTAGGTGCGTCTCGCACTCGCTGGCCGCGCTCTGGCGATCCCAGCGAACATCGATACTACGCGCGGGGAGAACTGAGACATTTCGTAGGACGGACGTCCTCGTCCGTCCGTGTGGAAAGCCTCGCAGAGCGACGGACGAGGACGTCCGTCGTACGTCTCATTTTGGCCCGTGTGAAGTATGATCAGCAGCGACGAGAATGCGGAAAGCCCGGTGAGTCGCCTGGGGAAAAGTATTCTGCTCGACGGTTGAGTTCAGGCACCCGCCAGCGTAAGTTCAATCACTGGCCGAGCCGTCACCCGCTGCGTGATTCCCCCCGGGCCATTTCCGGTCCTCGAAGTCTGACTGTGGAGACTCCCCATGACTCACCTGTTCTGCACCGGTCTGGTGGCCCTCTCTCTCGCGGGTCAGGCCGCCCTGCTGGCCGCTGAGCCCCCGCGTTCACTCGATCCACGTGTGCAAATCTCGCTCTTTGCCGAGACGCCGCAGATCGTCACCCCCACTGGGATCGATGTGGATGAGACGGGCCGCGTATGGGCCATCGAGAGTAACACGCACTTCCCGCCCGAGGGGTACAAGGGGCTGCCCTCCGACCGCGTACTCGTGTTCACTGACAAAGACGGAGATGGGAAGGCCGATGACCCCACCGTCTTTGCGGACGGATTCCGTCATGCCATGAGCATTGCCGTCCGGCCCCCATGGATGGATATTGTCCAGCTCAATGAGCTGCAAGTCGCCGCCCCGGTCGGCACCACGCAGGTCTTCCTAGCCACTCGCCGCGATCTGCAACTCTTGGAAGACACCAACGGCGATGGGAAGGTCGATCGGCAGCACGTCCTGTTGAAGCTCGACACGAAGGGGGACTACCCGCACAACGGGCTGGCGGGGATCGCGTTCGATTCGCTCGACAACGTGTATGTCGGGTTCGGCGAGAACCTCGGCGCGGATTACACGCTGACCGGTCGCGATGGAGTCACTCTGAAGGGCGGCGGCGAAGGCGGGAACGTCTACCGCTTTCGACCCGATGGGACCGGCCTCGAACTCTGGTCGACCGGCTACTGGAACCCGCATGCCTCGTGCGTCGATGCCCTCGGGCATCTGTTCACGGTCGACAACGATCCCGATAGCCGACCGCCGTGTCGGCTGATGCACTCGGTACGGGGTGGCGACTTTGGCTACAAGTTCAGCATCGGTCGCAAGGGGCTGCACCCGTTCACCTCGTGGAATGGCGAGATCGCGGGGAAGCTGCCGATGACTGCGGGGACTGGCGAAGCTCCCAGCGGGATTCTGGCCTATGAAAGTGCGGGCCTGCCGGAAGAGTACGTCGGCGATTTGCTTGGCGGGAGCTGGGGTGATCACCGCATCGACCGGTTCCGGTTGAAGCAGAAGGGGGCCAGCTACGAGTCAGTCGCCGAACCGTTGATCGTCGGTAGCGAAGAGTTCCGTCCGGTCGGGATCGCGACCGCTCCGGATGGTTCGCTCTACATCACCGACTGGGTATTGCGCGAGTACAAGGTCCACGGGCGGGGCCGCATCTGGCGGATCTCGAATGTCGATGCGAAGGCGCATCAGCCGCTCGACCTCGCCCCGATCCGCCAACTCGACGACCAGAAGCAGCTGCTAGAACACATCAAGTCCCCCAAGCTGGCCGAACGCCGTGTGGCCGCCCGGCGATTGGCGGACTTGAGCATCCGGCCACTGATTGCCCTCGCGCAGGATGCCAACGCCTCGACCCGTGCGAAGTACGAAGCCGTCTCGGCGTTAATCCCCCACAAGGGCCTCGACCACGAACGCCAGCTCGTGCAGTACGCCACTTCGCAAGTGGCTCCCTATGACGCAACCCAGACCCTCTATTTAGAGGTCTATGACCAAGTGCCGTCGATCCCCAAGCTGCTGGGAATACTCGCGGCTCCCGAGGGGAACGACCCGCAATTCATCCTCGGGGCCATGCGCGCCCTGACCCCGCTGATCCGCAGCCTCGGGTCGACCCAGCCGAAAGCAGCTGTATCGATCCTCAACCAGGCCGCCAACGTCACTGACTCATTCGTGTTCGCCGAACTGATTCATCAAGTGCAGACGACTCTCAACACCGAGCAGATCCAGAAGGCCCTCGCGGCGAAGGCCGGTCTCGAACCACGACTGCGGCAAGCTCTTGTCCTCGCCGCAGCCACAAAGTCCGACCCGTTCGAGCCAATCGCCGCGCTAGGACTGGTCGATGAGAGTGCCGCCGTCCGCCGCTCGACCGTGCAAGCGGTGGCCGAGAAGCAGCTAGTCGCTCTGAAGCCGGAGGTCGAGAAGTTGCTGGCCAGTGAGCCAATGACGGAGGAACTGTTCCTGGCGACCATCGCAGCGCTAGAGATGCTGGACGGCAAGTCACCGCAGGTGTTCGACCAGACCCCAGCTGCGAAGTATGTGTTGCCGCTCTTGAAGTCGAACCTCGACCAGCCGAGGATCGCGATCCAGGCGATTCGCTTGGCGAACCCGAAGGACTCGGCGGAGGTGGCTGAACTGCTGGCGGAAGTGGTCACCGGAAAACATCCGCTGGCCATCCAGCAAGAAGCCCTGCGCACGCTGGCCATCTCGCCCCGTCCCGAGTCTCTCGCCACGCTTCGTCAGATCGCCGATGACTCGAAACAGGCACCGATCTTGCGCGAGTGGGCGTTTCTCGGACTCGCCGGGCAGCCGTCGATGGAGACGGAGTGGTGGCTCGGTCACTGGAGGACAGAGGCCGGAACTGAGTTGCGAGAATCGCTCCTGCGGTCGCTCAAATCCCGCGTGCAGGAAGCCTCGGTCCAGGACGTTTTCCAGGCGATCTCCCCGGAATACCACCCGGGAACCCTTCGCGAGTGGACCGAACTGGCAGCCAAGGCGAACCCCGATGATGCCGCCTCGGTCGCGCGAGGTCTGCTCGTCTTCTCCCACCCCAACGGCCCCGGTTGCATCAAGTGCCACCGGCTTGAAGGACGCGGCGGGATGATCGGTCCGGACCTTTCTCGTGTCGGATCGACCTTTAGTGCCGAGAAGCTGGTCGATTCGATCCTCGAACCAAGCAAAGAGGTCTCGCCGCAGTTCACAACCTGGGCCATGACGACCTTGGAAGGGAAGGTCCATACCGGGATGCTGGTCTTCGAAAACGAAGGCAAAACCGTCCTCGGCACCGGCGAGGGGACAACCATCGAATTCAAGACCGCTGATGTCGAGAACCGCACCCCGCAGAAGACCTCGGTGATGCCGGAGAAGCTCGTCGACCGCATGAGCCAGCGGGAGTGGGTCGATCTGATTTCGTTCCTGCGGTCGAGGAAGTGATTCCGCAAGTCGGTCGCTGCATCGACGAAGTGGGACGAAGGGAAGTTCGCGAGCCCTCAGATGCAACACCACCTCGCGGAGTGTCATCCTGAAGCGGTCAATGTCCACTCGCCAGCAGCAGCCCAATCCGGCACGCCTTCAAAAAGCTCGGCAGGTGCAGCCGCTCCTTGACCGTGTGAATCGCCTCCTGTCCACAACCGAGTGTCACCGTCGGGAACCCGTGGGCGGTCATCCAGTTGGCGTCGAGACCACCGTTGCTGATCTTGGTGACTGGCTCCAAGCCGACCGCAGACAACGCCGCTTTGGCCGAGGCAATGACCGGCGAGTCGTCGGGCAACTTGAATGACTCGTACTTCATCGTCGCGGTGAACTCGACCTCCCCCTTCACATTGGCCGAGTTCGTGGTCGACTTGGCAGCGAGGGCAAACGCCCGCTCGAACTCGCGAACGATCTTGGCTCGGAAGATGGGATCATGGCTGCGGGCCTCGCCACGCAAGTACAGATTGTCGAGGACCACATTGGTCGCCTCGCCGCCCTGGACGATGCCGATGTTGCTGGTGCCGGACTTGCGGCCCTTGACCACCAGTCCGTGCCAGCCATTCTCCGCCAGCGAGGAAATCGCCTTGGCCGCGATGACCGCAGCGCTGATGCCGTGCTCGGGATGTACGCCCGCGTGGCTCGCCAGTCCCTTGATGCGAATCTGCAAATCATCGGCCCCGGTCGCCCCGATGGTCATCAGCGAGGCATCGCCTCCGTCCCAGTTAAAACACAGCTTCGGTCCGCCGAGTTTGGAGGCTGAGACGTTACGAGCACCGACCAGTCCAACCTCTTCTTGCACCGGCCAGAACAACGTCAGCGGCGGATGCGGCAGCTTGTGCTTGAGCAGCATGAGCGCCGTGTACAGCACCACCGTGGCCCCGCCGCGATCATCGCCTCCCAGAGCTGTGTCGGTCCGGCGAGACACCAGATACTCCCCGCGAACCTCCGGCTCACAACCCTGACAGAGCGGCACCGTGTCAATGTGTGCCATCAGCAAACGCCTCGGTCCCCGCAACGTCCCCGGCAACTTCACGATCAGATTGCCGCACTGCCCGCCGTAGGGACTCTTCTTCTGAGCGTCATCAAACGTGATCGCCGATTGTGGCACACCCGCAGTTCGTAGCTCCTTCACGATCCGATCTGCGGTAGCCTGCTCCTGGCCGCTCTTGCCGGGGATGGCGACTAGGGAGGTCAACAGCTCGATGGCCTGCTTGTCGTGGATGTGGCTGAGCAGATCGGTGGGAGTCATGGCAGAGTTCCAGAATGTCTGAGGCGAGTCGGAGCGAGCGGAGAGTGTCTCTGAACTGCCGGAGCATCGCCACTCTAGCGAGCGTCCGGCGTGAGCCGGATAGTGCTTCCCGGGTGTACTCACCACGAAACTTGCCCCAGTCGCTGCAACTCAACCGGTCCAGAGTGTATCTTGCGGCTTCGATGGCGGACTGCCCGGCAGTTGGCCATTGATCCCGTCATAATGCACTCGTTCACCGAGCTTGAGACCGCCATGCACGCCATGCCCATTCTGATCGTTTCGCTCTGCATCCTGGCGATTGCGTACCGGTACTATAGTGCGTTTCTGGCGGCGCGGGTGGCGGTGCTGGATGATTTGAGGCAGACGCCCGCTCACACGCTCAACGACGGGCAGAACTACCACCCGACGAACAAGTGGGTGCTGTTCGGGCACCACTTCGCAGCCATCTCCGGAGCCGGTCCGCTGATCGGGCCGGTACTGTCGATCCAGTTCGGGTACATGCCGGGGCTGATCTGGATTGTGATCGGCGTCTGTCTGGCCGGGGCGGTGCAGGACATGCTGGTGCTGGCAGCGAGTGTGCGGAATGGCGGGCGGTCGCTGGCCGAGATCGCCCGTGCAGAGATCGGCAACCTCGGCGGCACGATTGCCTCGATCACGATTCTGTTTGTGGTCATCATCGCGCTCTCCGGTCTAGGGCTGGTCGTGGTGAAGGCGCTCGGTGGGGAGGAGATCAAGCTCGCTGCGAAGACGCAGATTGTGCTGCCGGAGGGAGCGTCACCGTCTCACAAAAGCAATAACGGTCGCACCTCACTCACCATCCCCGGCGGCAGCGAAGTCGTCTACTCCAACGGCTCGCGGGCCAAACGTTCCGAGTCGATCACCCTCATTGCCCCAGCTGCCAAGGATGGTAAAGAGCCGCCGCTCTGGTCCAATGATGAGGCAACCCGGACTCTGACGCTTCCAGCAGGCATCACCCAGCTGATCCCCGGTAGTTCGTGGGGCACGTTCACGATCGCCTGCACCGTGCCGATTGCGCTGCTCGTCGGTCTGTACATGTACGTGTTCCGCAAGGGCAAAGTGGTCGAAGCCTCGCTGCTCGGTGCCTTGGCGACATTGGCCGTCACGGTGGCCGGGAACTGGATTCCGGGGTCGGTCTGGGAGCCATACTTCTCACTCACCCGCGAACAGACGATCCTGGCCATCTGCGGATACGGGTTCATCGCCGCGGTGCTGCCGGTGTGGCTGCTGCTCTGTCCGCGTGACTACTTGTCGAGCTTCCTCAAGATCGGCACTGTGCTGTTGCTGATCGTCGCCGTGGTCGTGGCCAATCCGAAGATGGAGGCCCCGGCGATCAACCAGGTCTTCAAGAACGGCGGTGGCCCTTACTTCGATGGGGCGATCTTCCCGTTCTGTTTCATCTGCGTGATGTGCGGGGCGGTGTCGGGGTTTCACTCGCTCGTCGCCTCGGGGACGACTCCCAAGATGATTAACAAAGAGGGCGACATCCGTATGATCGGGTACGGAGCCATGCTCTGCGAAGGAGTCGTCGGCATCGTCGCTCTGATCGCAGCTGCGTCGCTGCCCGCCGGAGATTACTGGGCGGTGAACATCGATTTGTCGAAAGTGGAGCACTACGCCAGCGCATTGGAGAAGATGAACGCCACGGTGGACAACCTGCCGAAGCTCGAAGAGCAAGTCGGCGGTGAATCGCTGCGGGGTCGTACCGGGGGCGCGGTGACGCTGGCGTTGGGAATGTCGAAGATCCTGACCGATGCGACCGACAAGGTGACGGGGGGGCGAGTCGATATCAACTCGCTGATAAAATACTGGTATCACTTCGCGATCATGTTCGAGGCCCTGTTCATCTTGACCACAATCGACACCGGGACGCGCATCGCACGGTTCCTACTCCAAGAAGTCCTCGGCAAGGTCTACAAACCGTTCGCCAAGACCGACTGGCTGCCGGGGGCGATCCTCTCGACCGGGCTGGTGACGCTCGGTTGGGGGACGCTGATCTGGACCGGTTCGATCGATACGATCTGGCCGATGTTCGGGATCGCCAACCAGATGCTGGCTGCGATCGCCCTGTGCATCATCAGCATGTGGGCGCTCAACAACGGACGCGGCAAGTTCGCCCTGCTGACGCTGATCCCGATGGTGTTCGTGATTATCACCACGACCACCGCCAGCTATCAACTGGTGACGGTGAAGTTCCTCGACATCTTCAAGTCGGGTCTGGAGACCAAAAACTACGGCATGATGATCAAGGGGGGGCTGAACATCTTCTTCACCGTGTTCATGATTGCCTCGCTGGTGGTGCTGATTACGGAGTCGGTGCTGCGGCGGATGCGGGGAGGGACAACAGTCGGCAAGACTTCGGCCTCTTAGTCGCTACCAAGATTCAACATCTGTGACAAATCGCATTGAAACTGGGGTGAATGAGATGGGCGAAAGTCTGTTGATGCTCGGTGTGATCGCTTTCCTCTGTGCCAAGATTTGGATTCTCGTGTTGATTTATCAAGGCAGTCCCGGGGCGGCCTTGTTGTGTATGATCATTCCGTTTCTCTGGATATCGTTTGTAAAAGATCACTGGGAGGTCGCCAAATTCCCCACCATACTGTGGGGGCTAGGAATTGGTCTTTGGTTCGCGGGAGTCTGCCTTGGCGGTGTCCGATGACTGCAATTCCAGATTCGTGACCATGACTGTGAACGCACTGTTTCAAGCCTCATCCAATCGTCGTTGTAACTCCCCATGAGCACAATTACCCTCTACCCCCACCTGACCACAGATGCCAACGGAATCGTTCGCATCTCCGGCGGGCGTTACAAAGTCCGCCATTTGGCCGCCGCACTACCAGCATGGCTGGTCGGCGGAGGAACTGCTGCGACAGCACCCCGACCTACGTCCCGAGGAAGTCTATTCGGCGCTGACCTACTTCTACGATCACTACGACAAGCTGGTCGCGGAGTTGAAGGCCAACGCCGCAGCTGCGGAAGCACAACGACCGCCCCACGGTTTGTCTCGTGAGGAGTTGCTGAAGCGAACCCCGACTCATCGTCTGTTTCATGCGTAACTCAAGCAGCCTCCGAATCTGAAAGCATCACCATGTTCAACCTCCCCGCCGTCCAATCCGCCCTGCGTCAGTACCAGTTCTCGGGCTGGCTGCTCTATGAGTTCCGAGGCTCCAACGTCCTCGCGCGCCGCATTCTCGACCTGGGCGAGAAGCCGCTCATGTCGCGGCGGTTCTTGTATTGGATCCCCGCCGAGGGGACGCCGGTGAAGATTGTGCATCGCATTGAGGACTCGGCCCTCGACCATCTGCCGGGTGAGAAGGTCGTCTATCTGAAGTGGCAGGAACTCGAAGCCGCGATCCAGGCTGTCGTCTCCGGCCTGCCCGCCGTCGCAATGGAGTACTCCCCCGGCAACGGCAACCCGTACATCTCCAAAGTCGACGCCGGGACCATCGAACTCGTCCGCAGCTTCGGGGCCACGGTCGTCTCTTCGGGGAACCTGGTCCAGCTGTTCGAATCGACCTGGGACGATGAGCAAGAGGCCATGCACTTCGCCGCGGCGAAGGTCACGAACGCAGCGTACGAAGTCGCGTGGAAGTTCATCGCGGACGAGATCGAGCGGACCGGCGGGGTCGAAGAGGTCGCGGTGCAACAGGCGATCATGGACCACTTCCACACGCATGGACTGACCACGTACTCGCCGCCGATCGTGGGTCGCGGTCCCAACAGCGCGCTGCCGCATTATGAGACCGGTCACGGCGACAACACCCGCATCGTGAGTGGTGATTTCGTACTGGTTGACCTGTGGGCCAAGCTGAACCAGCCCCGCGCGGTCTACAGCGACCTGACCCGCACGGGGTATGTGGGCACCTCAGTCCCCGAGAAGTTCACCAAAGTCTTCCAAGTCGTCGCAGCTGCCCGCGATGCCGGAATCGCGTGTGCCCGGGAGGCATTTGCTGCCGGTCGCGAACTCTCCGGCGGGACGGTCGATGATGCCGTGCGGGCGGTCATCGAGAAAGCCGGTTACGGCCCGTTCTTCACGCACCGCACCGGCCACAACATCGGCCAAGAAGTCCACGGCAACGGAGCCCACATCGACAACCTCGAAACCCGCGAGGACCGGCTGCTGATGCGGCGGACCTGTTTCTCGATCGAACCGGGGATCTATCTGCCGGGTGAGTTCGGCGTCCGCAGCGAGATCGATGTCTACATCGATGGGCAAGGAGCGGTGCATGTCACCGGAGGGGAGTTGCAACGCGAGATCGTCCCAATCCTGGCGCGATAGCCCGGCATACTCCGCACAGCGCAACAACTCATCTTGTCTCCCTCTGGGGAGTGAGTCTGAGCCTCCGAAGACGAGTCAGACGCGACGCTCACGGTTGCAGAGGAAGCCCGATCGAGGTCGGCACTGCGGAAGTCACTCAGCGACAATCCCCTCTTTCGCGTTTCCCTCACTCCCCGACTGAAGCCCTATGCTCGACCTCGAAATCCCATTACCGTCGATTCCTGGGGGTTGGGGCAGCGAGATCGTGCCAGTGGGGGATCGCCTGCTTGATCTTTGGTTGCCGCAAAAACCCGAGGCATTCCTCGACGACCCGGATGTCATCGAAGCGAATCGCCGTGATGACTACATGCCCTACTGGGCCACGCTCTGGCCCGGCGCGAAGATCATGGCGCAGGTCATCGACCGCGCTCCGTGGCCACGCGATGTCGAACTCCTCGAACTGGGAGCAGGCGTCGGGCTGGTCGGGCTAGTGGCTCAATCGCTCGGCACGCGGGTGGTCTTCAGCGACTATGACCCTGTGGCTGTGCAGGTCTGCCGCTACAACGCGGTCCGCAATCAGCTTCCCGATCCGGAGGTTCTGACCCTCGATTGGCGGACTCCCCCCCCGCGTCAGTTCTCCGCGATTGTCGGCTGCGAGGTCACGTACGACCCCAAGCTGCATGAGGCGCTGCTCGACACCCTGGCCGTAATGCTCGCTCCGCAGGGCGTCTGCTGGCTCGGCGATCCCGGTCGGTACTGGTCGAAGCAGTTCTTTACGCAGGCCAGCCAGCGCTTCCGCGTCCGTATCCTCGACCGTGAACTGCGAGAGAGTTCGTTCCCCTCGGACCGCGAGTTTCAGATCTTCGAATTGCGAGGGCTGGCATAAGCGAAGCCATCAGGAGCCGTCCAATCCATTCCAGAACGTGAAGGCTGGCGAGAACACCGATCGCCACAACAACAGTCCTCACCCCTCCTCCTCCCCAGCGTCCTCCCATGTCCGACCTCCTCGCTCCATTTCAATCCCCCTCCGAAGAAATCCGACGTGCAGCAATTGCCGCAGCTGCGGGCAGTTCTGACAGCGAGGTCGTGCAGGCTCTGATTCGCCACCTGGCGGATGGGAGTTTTTCGGAATCCGAGCGACAATTGGCAGCGGAGTCTCTTGGCCAATGCACGCTGCCCGAAATCGCGGCGATTCTGCTGCCGATGTTGGCTGCGGAGAGTGCGTTCACTCGCACGATGGCTGCGGCGGGATTGGGCGGGCAGCAGAGTGCGGCGGCCATATCGGCGCTGGTTGACGGTCTGACCGACAGGGTGAATACGGTGCGAAATTGGTCAGAGCGGTCATTGCTGGGGCTGATCCCGGCAGTTAAGCAACACGGCGTGCAAGCCTTGATCGCTCTGCTCAGCCACGAGGTCCGGCTTTCACGATCTCCTGCTGCGCGCGTCTTGGGACTGACACAAGACGCGCGGGCTCTCTCCCCACTCCAGCTGATGGCCGAGAAGGACTCGGACTGGCTGGCTCGTATGGCTGCCATTAAAGCCCTCGGCGATCTCGGCTTCCCACCAGCCATCGATTTAGTCACGCGAGCCCTGCAATCCGATCCCAAAAATCGTGTGCGGGCCGCAGCCGCCGAGGCACTGGGTAAGCTCCGACCCGAGAACGCGGAACAGCTGTTGCGGGCCGCTCTGGAGACTGATGAAGACGAGGGGCTGCAAAAATCAGCGGGCGAGGCTCTCCGCTCCCTGGGATTTGAAGTCAGCCAGATTAACGAGGAAGGGTGGGAGTGACACCACGGGAGGAGGAGTGTTCAGCGGAACTTTCTGACACCACCCCCGTTGAACGACCGGATGTATGGTGAATTTTGAGTTGATATAAATAGCACGATATCTCCTCATCTCTTGCCGAGTGTTGGGGCCGTCCGTATTGAAGCCGACGAACCTCGGATCGGGAGGAAACTCATGGGGATCTCCCGACATGACGGCCATGCGATACAACCACGGAGTCCCCTCGTGGA
The DNA here is from genome assembly GCA_031431195.1 of Planctomycetota bacterium. Lineage (GTDB taxonomy): Bacteria > Planctomycetota > Planctomycetia > Planctomycetales > Planctomycetaceae > TH-plancto1. The sequence continues at coordinate 11,404 of JANPCU010000355.1, forward strand.
CCACCCACAAGCCAACACCAATCAATGACAAAACTGTGACAAGCTCTTTCACGAGACTCTCTCCTGGCAGCCGCCCCCTCCCCAGTCAGGACCAGCAACAGCTTCTCTCCCGCGCCACTGTGGGACGGTGAAACGTGTGTGCTGCACGATTCCAGACAACAGAGCAGACGCTGTGCCAATTCGTTGGGACACCTTGCTAAAACGAAATACAGGCCGTAGTGAGGTTGACATCCAGCACCCATCACTCTGACGGTGCGATCATCGCCCAAGAGTGTGAAGGGGAAATTGGACCACGAAGAAATTTGGAATCTCGTTCAGTGGCGAGTTGACACCTGATCGGGAGAAAGCACTCATGGCCAGTGTTGATCGGCAGACACGGACGCGCTTTCCAATTCCAGACGTGAGGCGTAGCTCAGGGTGAGAGCCGCCCGGGGACAACCAGTTGCCAGTCGCCGCGTCAAAATTATTAAGCGGCGCGGTCCGCTGATGCCCACGGTTCATTCGGATTCGTCATTAAGGTTCGCCACGAGTGCATGAGTTCCAGTAGTGGCTGCCTCGCCCACTGGGATGGATATTTATACTTCGCGCGGCTGGGAATGAGGTCTTGGCAGGATCGCTGTTTTCGGAGAAGATTCGCTTCGGTTGGCAGAGGGACGATCGAACAGCGTGACGCAGGAGTCAAGGATGGCTCGACTGGTGTTTACAGAGTCTGAG